>NZ_JBEXUE010000167.1:0-19054 GCF_040614275.1 Streptosporangium sp. NPDC006013 | reverse complement strand
TCTTTGTGTGTGCCCCCGCCCGCCCCCCCCGCCGCCCCCCCCCCATACACCCCCTGGTGGAGAAGGTGCTCGGCCTCGCCGAGGGTGGAGGATCCCGCGTCGAGACCGAGGATCGTCATCGGCGCGGCAGAACCCAGATCGGGTTGCTGTAGAACCACAGGTCCTTCCACGGGTCGGCGTCACCGAAGACGTCGATCTGCGGGCCGTGCGGGTCGATGGAGGCGCCGAGCAGGCCGGGGGCGCTGCGGTTGCCGTCGGTGCCGCGCAGCCGCAGGTAGACCGGGCGGTCGACGGCGCCGAGCCGGTAGGTGAAGGTGACGGTGCCGCTGTTCTTGCCGACCTCGAAGGACTGCACGACCTTGGTGGCGGGCGCCGTGAAGACGTCCTTGTCGGAGGCCGGGCCCGTCATATCTCCCTGGATGACATCCACCCGGGCCAGGGTGGGGACGAACTGCGCCCAGTTCGGCTGGTTGGCCAGCGTGATCTCGATGGCGAGCTCGACCTTGTCGCCCCGCCGTACGTGCAGCGTGTCACCGAGGGTGACGCCGCGCTGCCCCCGGCCGGAGATCCGGGCACGCACGACCAGGCCGCTGATCAGGCCACCGTGGTCGACCCAGACGCGGCCCTGCCGGATGCCGTCCATCACCGCGCCGTAGGAGAATCCCTGCGACCCAACGTGCGTGCGGCTGTAGTAGCCGGGCCAGAAGTCACCCGCAGTCAGGTTCTGGACGCCCTTGTAGATCGGGTCCTCGTACTTGCCGTTGGCGTTGAAGTCGCTGTTCGGGCCGCGTTCGCTGGTGTCGGCGTAGACCGTGTGGGAGTCGGAGTTGGCGGTGATCCACCAGCCCTTGCCCTCCGCCAGGAGGCTGTCCCACAGACCGCCCACGGTGGCGGTCATCCAGTCGAAGCCGCCGAAGGTCTTGTAGCTCTCGGCAGGATAGCCGGGCCAGGAGTCGGCACCGGGAGTGCTGTCGTAGAAGCCGCGTCCGGAGCCGGGGCCGTGCGGCTTGGGGATGCCGGCCGCCTGGTGGCCGGGGGCGCCTTCCATGCCGACCGCGATGGAGGGCTGGGCGTCGCGCCACCCTCGGATCTCGTGCGGGGAGTCGAGACCCTTGCGCGCCGGGTGGTTGGCCAGGAAGAGCGCGTCCTCGACGCGGCGGCGCCGGACGGCGTCGGCGAGGAAGTTCAGGCCGGCGATGGCCAGGACCTCGTTCTGCGGGGTGCTGGAGGTGGCGCTCTTGACCGACCCGTCGAAGGAGTTCTCGAACTCCTTGAGGGTGCTCACCTCGTTCCGGCCCGGGGCGACGAAGACGGTGCCGTGCTCGGCGGCCGGGATGTTCCACTCCAGGCCCTGGAAGATGAGGGCGTCCCTGACCTGGGCGCGGGCGGCGACGATGTCGGGGTTGACCTTGTCCACGCCGATTTTGGCGTGCGTGGCGCCACCGTGGTCGGTGATGACCATCCAGTCCAGGCCGTAGGCGGTGGCGTGCCGCACCTGGTCGATCACCCGGTAGATGCCGTCCGAGCTGTACTGGGTGTGGATGTGGTGGTCACCGGCCAGCCACAGGTAACCGTCCCGAGGCTCGCGGTCACCGCGGCTGCGCGCCGTCGTCGCCTCCGCGGCGGCCAGGCCGGGCGTCCCGAGGACGCCTGCAGCGCCCAGACCCGCGCCGAGCAGTCCGGCACGCCGGAACATCTGGCGCCGCGACAGCTGTCCCGGCGAGAGTTCCGCGTCGGGTACCGACATGTCCACGACCGGGGCCATCTCGCCCTGATCGCCTGCGTGGGTCGCATCGTGGTGATGCGGGGGAGAGTGGTCGTGCCCGTGGTTGTGTCCCATGTCGTGCCTTTCGTCCCGCCGGGCAGCTTCGCCTCGGCTACCTGGGCACCCTGGCCCAACCAGGTAAATCTCAGATGAATGGCGGCGGGCCGTTCAGCATGGTCTGTCCTGCGATCTGGAATCCCGCCCGGCGACCCACCGCGGAGCGGTCGTCAGGCGTGGCTGTCCTCACCGGTCTCGCCATCGTGGGCGGCGCGACATCGACGAGGCCGTGGCCGGGCAGCTCGGCTGACGCCCTCGGCAGCGCTGGAAGAATGTGACCGTGGACCGCCGTGGTTTCCTGCTCGCCGGGCTCGCCCTGGCCCTCACCGCGTGCGGCCCCTCCGGCATGAAGGGATCCGCTGTGCTCAACGAACAGTCACTGACCGCCGCAGCCCAAGGCGACGTGGCCAAGGTCCGCGAGGCGATCGCGAACGGGGCCGACATCGAGGCCCGGAACCCGCAGCGCCGTACCGCCCTGCTGCTCGCCGCGGCGGCCGACCACGTGGAGGTCGCCAAGGTCCTGGTGGCCGCGGGCGCGGACCCGAACGCGCTGGATTTTCAGCACGACACGCCCTGGCTGGTGACAGGGGTGACCGGCAGCGTGGCCATGCTTCACGCGCTGCTCCCGGCCAGGCCGGACCTGACCATCAGGAACCGGTACGGCGGGGTCTCGCTGATCCCGGCATGTGAGCGCGGCCATGTGGACTACGTGCGCGAGGTGCTCAAGACGGACATCAACGTCGACCACGTCAACGACCTGGGCTGGACCGGACTGCTGGAGGCGGTCATCCTCGGCGACGGCTCCGCGCCGTACCAGGAGATCGTGGGGCTGCTCATCGCGGGAGGCGCCGACGTGAACCTGGCCGACAAGGACGGCACGACCCCGCTCCAGCACGCGCTCGACAGGGGCCAGAGCGAGATCGCCGCGATCCTGCGTTCCGCCGGAGCACGGTGACCGTCTCCATCGCGATGATCGGCGGCGCCTTCGGGGCCGGACTCGAGGACGACGGCTCCAGCATCGCCCGGTTGAGATGTCGGCGGGTCAGGGTTTCCACAGGTCTGGGAGTTCCTCTCTACGGCCGGGTGGCCCGTTGCAGGCGGGCGGTCAGTGTGCGAAGGTGCTCCACCAGCTCGGGCGGCTCGCGGACGTCGAACTCGAAGCCGAACGCGGCGACCCACACCGCGAGGTGGTCGAGGCTGTCCGAGCCGATGCGCAGGGTGCAGGTGTGGTCGTCGGCGGGTTCCACCACGCCGAGCGTGGGCGGCACCTCCTCGGCCACCTCCGCGGCCGAGCCGTGCATGGTGAGCACCGCCCGGTAGCGGTGGCCGTTCGCGGTCGGCCCCATGGCGAAGTGGTCGGCCAGCTCCTCGGCGGGCAGCGGTCTCGGGCCGAACCGGGGTCCGGTGGGGATGCGCATCGACAACCTGTCGACCCGGAACCTCCGCCAGTCCGAGACGCCGGTGTCCCAGGCGAAGAGGTACCAACGCCGTCCGTGCTGGACCAGCCGGTACGGCTCCACGTCCCGTACGGTCGTCGAGCCGTCGTGCGAGATGTAGTCGAAGCGCAGCCGTTGGTGGTTGCGCACCGCCGAGGCGATCGCGATCAGCGTCGACGGATCGACCGTCGAACCGGGCATCGGCATGATCACCATGGCCGAGCTGAGCATGTCGACCTGGTGGCGCAGTCGTGAGGGCAGTACCTGGTCCAGCTTGGCCAGCGCCCGCACCGAGGTCTCGGCGATGCCCGTGATCGCGCCGCCGGCCGCCGTGCGCAGCCCGACCGCCACCGCGACCGCCTCCTCGTCGTCGAGCAGCAAAGGGGGCAGCGAGGCGCCGACGCCCAGCTGGTAGCCGCCGCCGACGCCGCCGATCGCGGTGATCGGATAGCCCAGAACCCGCAGCTTGTCGATGTCGCGCCGGACGGTCCGGGGGCTCACTTCGAGACGCTCGGCCAGCTCCGTCCCCGACCAGTCGCGGCGGACCTGGAGCAGTGCGAGCAGACGGAGCAGCCGGGCCGAGGTTTCCAACACACGATGATGCTGACACCGATCGCGGTCAGGAGATGACCGCGAATACCAACGCCCTTACGTGAGGTTCCCGAAGAACCGCCGCACGTCCTCGGCGAACACCTCCGGCTCCTCCATGGCGAAGAAGTGCCCGCCGTTGTTCTTCTGCGACCAGTGCACGATGTTGTGGTCGCGTTCCGCGTAGGGCCGGATGCCGTACTCGTGCGACCCGGCGAGCAGCACGCCCGTGGGCACGGTGCCGCGCGGCTTCGGCACCCACGCCATCGGGTCGTTCACCTGCTCGTAGTAGATCTGAGCCGAGGAGCCCGCGGTGCCCGTCAGCCAGTAGAGGCTGACATTGGTCAGGAACCGGTCGCGGTCGATGGGCGTCCCGGCCCACCGGTGGAAGATCTCGGCGATCCAGGCCAGCTGCCCGGCAGGCGAGTCGGTCAGGCCGAACGCGAGCGTCTGCGGCGATCGTGACTGGATGGGGACGTAGCCGGCGGTGGCCTCCTCCAGCTCCGCCGAGCGCTGCCGCTCCGCCTCGGACAGTCGCGCGTCCTCTCCCTCGACCCCCGCCGGGAATGACAGGACGCCGTTGAGGTGGATGCCGACGACGCGCTCGGGGGCGAGGTGACCCATCTCCGGGGCGACGAACGCGCCGGTGTCGCCGCCCTGAACGCCGTACCGCTCATAGCCGAGCACGGTCATGAGCTCGACGAACGCCCCGGCCATGCGGGCGGCCGTCCAGCCGGGCTCGGCCAGCGGCGTTGAGAACGCGAACCCGGGGAGCGAGGGGATCACCAGATGGAACTCCTTGGTCAGCGGTTCGATCACGTCGAGGAACTCGACGAACGAGCCGGGCCAGCCGTGCAGGAGCAGCAACGGCAGCGCGTCGGGATTATCCGAACGGACGTGTGCGAAGTGGATGGTCTGTCCGTCGATGACGGTCGTGAACTGCGGCAGCTCGTTCAGCTTGCGCTCCTGTGCCCGCCAGTCGAAGCCCGTGAGCCAGTGCTCGACCAGCTCCCTGGCGTAAGTCACCGGCGTGCCCCGGCTCCAGCCGGCACCGGGCAGTTCCCCGGGCCAGCGCGTCTGGGTCAGACGATCCCGCAGGGCGTCGAGTTCGGCCTGCGCCACGTCGACACGGAAAGGGACAACGGATGTGCTCTGTGTCATGAGCGCGACCATAGGAACAATCGCGGTCAGGTGGTGTCCGCCAGGAACCGGGGGGAGGACCCCGCTAGGGGGTAAGGACGATCTTGTTGCACTCGTCCTGCTTGTGCTTGAACATCTCGTAGGCGCGCGGGGCGTCCTGCAGCCGCATGCGGTGGCTGATGACGAAGCTGGGATCGATGTCGCCGTTGCGGATCCTGCCCAGCAGGGGTTTCAGATAGCGCTGCACGTGGCATTGGCCGCTGCGCATCGTCAGTGACCGGTTCATCAGCGAGCCCATCGGGAACTTGTCGATCAGGCCACCGTAGACGCCGACCACGGAGACGACTCCACCGTTGCGACAGGACATGATCGCCTCACGCAGGGCATACGGCCGGTCGGTCTCCATCCGGGTCGCCTGCCTGGCTCGGTCGTAGGCGTGCGCGACGCCGGCGGGGTGATGGGCCTCCATGCCCACCGCGTCGATGCAGGCGTCCGGACCCCGGCCGGCGGTCATGTCCCGCAGCGCGTCGAGGACGTCGACCTTCTCGTAGTCGAGCGTCTCGGCACCGGCGCGCTCGGCCTTCTGCAGCCGGTAGGGGAAGCGGTCGATGGAGATGACCCGCTCGGCGCCCATCAGGAACGCGCTGGCGATCGCGAACTGGCCGACCGGCCCGGCGCCCCAGACGGCGATGACGTCCCCGGGCTTGATGTCGCACATCTCCGCGCCCATCCAGCCGGTGGGCAGGATGTCGGACAGGAACAGCACCTGCTCGTCCGGTAGGTCGTCCTCGATCTTGATCGGCCCCACATCGGCGAACGGCACCCGCGCGTACTCCGCCTGACCTCCGGGGTAGCCGCCGAGCATGTGGGAGTAACCGAAGATCCCGGCCGGAGCGTGACCCATGAGCCTCTCCGCCATACCGGCGTTGGGATTGGAGTTCTCGCACACCGAGTACATGCCGTGCTCGCAGGCGCCGCAGGCGCCGCAGGCGATCGGGAAGGGCACCACCACGCGATCGCCGACCCGCAGTTTTCGCACCTCGGGCCCCACTTCCACCACCTCGCCCATGAACTCGTGGCCGAGGATGTCGCCCTTCTTCATGGTCGGGATGTAGCCGTCGTAGAGGTGCAGGTCGGAGCCGCAGATCGCGGTCGAGGTGATGCGGACGACAGCGTCATGAGCGTTCAGGATCGTGGGGTCGGGAACCTCCTGGACCTCGACGGTGTTGCGACCCATCCAGCAGTTGGCTTTCATGAGGCACTCCCTGACATCACGGGCTGGGCGGGGCGTTGTACGGCGTGCCGCAGGGCGTGGGCGCCCTCCAGGGTCCCTTCGGAGCGGACCACCTCTCCGGTCTCCATGACCTGCTTGAACCGGCGCAGGTCGTCTCGTACCTGCTGCTCGGGATGCTCGCCCAGCAGCCTGGCGAAGGCCGCGCCCACCTTGCCGCCCGGAGGGGCGTACCTGAGGTTCACCCGCACCTCCGTGCCGCGTCCGCCGGGCGCGTCGGTGAAACGCACGGAACCGCTGTTGTCGACGGTGGCCTTCCCGGTGGAGCGCCAGGTGATCACCTCGCCGGAGCGGTCCTCGACGATCACGGCCTCCCACTCGATGGCCTTCTTCGCGGGCCCCTTCACCTTCC
This sequence comes from Streptosporangium sp. NPDC006013, assembly GCF_040614275.1. NCBI lineage: Bacteria > Bacillati > Actinomycetota > Actinomycetes > Streptosporangiales > Streptosporangiaceae > Streptosporangium > Streptosporangium sp. NPDC006013. The sequence goes on along the minus strand of NZ_JBEXUE010000167.1, from coordinate 12,425 downwards.
AGTGCGATCGTCCATCACCGATCGTCCGCACCGACTCCAGGTGCGCCATGAAGCGGGGAAGGTTCTCGAAGTCGCGCCAGTACCGGTACACGTCCTCGCGGGGGCGATTGATCGTGACGGCCGCGTGCAGGCTCATCCAGCGCGCGGACCCCTCCTCCGGACGGTGCCGGCTCGCGCGTATCGCGGCGCACAGGTCGGCGGCCGTGACGACGGCGACCGTCGCCGCCACCGCTGTGACGCGGCCACGTCTCCAGCCGGTGCGGCCGGTGATCGCCCGGCCCAGCAGAGCCAGGTCCAGGGCATCACCCGCGACCCGGGCCCACACCCAGGGAGCGGGATTGCGGCTGCTCAGCAGGGTCGCCGCGTGAAACAACTCCCGTACGCCCACCAGCACCACCGCGCCGAACGCCTTGGGCGAGTCGTCGACCCCGGCCAGGCGGCTGACGGCACCCGGTGCGGCGAGCTGCGCCACGCCCAGTCCCAGGCTGGTCCAGCCCAGCGCGCGAACGAGAGGGGGAATCGGGTATTCGTGTTCTTCAACCATGATCTTCCTCACCTGGGTGGTGGCTTCCCGCCGCTCCAGCGGTGGCCACGACCGCTCTCGCCGCCCCATCCGCGGTAAGGGCACCCCGCCCGGACGGTCGTCCCTCCGGTCTACGGCGCACCCGCGGTAGTTCTCGTCCCTACCCCCGCTGACCTGGGATGACACCGACCGTCCGAATCCTTCAAATAGTCCTGGACTTTCCTGAGACCTCCCCTGTGGCACGTCTTCGGTGATCGGGAGCGGCCCGCAAGCGCCGGTCGCCGGTACTCCGGCCTCTTCAGGAGTCGATGGGATCCGAACGGCCTTGTCGTTCGTCTCGTTCCGCTGGGAAGAGGCCCGAGACCCCGCGCGCGAGGGGGTTACCGGCCGTCACGAAGGGCGGTGCCGAGGGCCGCGATCTGGCTCCTGCCGGTGGTCAGCGCGGTCTTCAACCGTCAGCAGTGCCATACGTCAACTCTTTGAACAATCAGCGCCGCTAGGCTTGTTCGGGGAGGTGGTGGCCGTGTCCGATCAGCAGGGAGGGGCCGTCGGCGAGGAGTCCGGGCCGTTGCACGTGACCATCGGCCATCTACTGCGGCGGGTCTTCACCGGCATCACCGGCGAGGCCATACGGGGCGGGCCGCAGTCCCGTGACTTCGTGGTGCTCGACATGCTGGCCGACGAGGACGCGCCCTCGCAGCAGGACCTCGCGCACCGCCTCGGCATCAATCGGACGATCATGGTCAAGCTGCTCGACCGGCTCCAGCAGGCCGGTTACGTCACCCGGACCCGCAACCCGGCCAACCGCCGTACCTATGTCCTGTCACTGACCGACGAGGGCCGTACCGCGCTGAAGAACATGCGCCAGGCCGTCGCCGACCGGGACGTCCGGCTCACCGCCCCGCTGACCCCGGCCGAACGGCGGCGCCTCACCGAGCTGCTGAGCAGGCTGGTCGCCCACGACGAGCGGTCCACCATCGCGAGCACCGAGCACCTCATCGCCCAGGCCCACTACCACCTGCGCCGGCTCGGCGACCACAGGTTGGCGGAGTACGGCCTGCGCACCCGTCACTTCGTCCTGCTGCCCGCCCTGGACCGGCTCGGGCCCTGCCCCCAGCAGCAACTCGCCCACTACCTGGACCTCACCGAACCGGCCGCCGCGTCGCTGGTCGAGGAACTCGTCCAGGCCGGGATCGTGGTCCGCGGCCAGGACCCGCACGACCGCCGCCGCTACGCCCTGGAACTCACCGACCTCGGCCGCGCCCGCCTCCCCGCGGTCCGCGACGCGATGCTGGGCGTCGAGCACGACGTCGAGAAGACCCTCGGCCCCGAAGGCGCCCAGGACCTCCGCGCCCTGCTCGTCAAGCTCCTGCGGTAGGCGAGTTCAGCGGGAGCGCTCCACTCGGCCCTCGTGCCAGACCGGTTCGGGGCTCTCGTAGACGGTTCCGTCGGCGCCGAAGATCAGGAAGCGATCGAGGTCGGCGGCGAACCAGCGGTCGTGGGTGACGGCCAGGACGGTGCCGGAGAAGGCGGCCAGGCCCTGTTGCAGGGCCTCGGCGCTGGCCAGGTCCAGGTTGTCGGTCGGCTCGTCGAGCAGGAGCAGGGTCGCGCCTGACAGCTCCAGCAGCAGGATCTGCAGGCGGGCCTGCTGGCCACCGGACAGGGTCTCGAAGCGCTGGGACGCGGCGGGGGCGAGTTCGTAGCGGGCGAGGGCGGCCATCGCGTCGTTCAGAGTGAGCGGGTGACCGGCCAGGACCAGTTCGACCGGGGTGTGGCCGTGCAGGTCGGGGCGGGCGTGGGTCTGTACGAAACGACCGGGCACCACCCGCGCTCCCAGCCGTACCGAGCCGGTGTGCCGCACCGTGGGCGCCGCGTCGCCCGCGGCCTCCTGGAGCAGGAGCAGGAAGTGGGACTTGCCCGAGCCGTTCGAACCGAGCACCCCGATGCGCTCGCCGTACCAGATCTCGGTGTCGAACGGCCGCATCAGGCCGGTGAGCTCCAGGTTCTCGCAGATGACGGCACGCTTGCCGGTGCGGCCGCCGCGCAGCCGCATCCGCACGTTCTGCTTCCTGGGCGGGCGTTCCGGTGGGCCGGCCTCCTCGAACCTGCTCAGCCGGGTGCGCGCGGCACGGTAGGCCGAGGAGACCGCGTCGTTGTTGGCGGCGGTCTGCCGCAGGGTGCGCACCAGGTGTTTGAGCTTGGCGTGCTCCTCGTCCCAGCGCCGGAGTCGCTCCTCCAGCCGGGCGATACGGGCCTCGCGGCCCTGGGCGTAGGTGGCGAAGCCCCCGCCGTGCACCCAGACGCCACGTGACTCCACGGTCACGATGCGGTCGGTGGCGCCGGCCAGCAGCTGCCGGTCATGGGAGACCAGCAGCACGGTCTTGGTGCTGGCCCGGAGCTGGTCCTCCAGCCACTGCTTGCCCGGTACGTCCAGGTAGTTGTCCGGTTCGTCCAGCAGCAGGACCTGGTCCGGGCCGCGTAGCAGGGCCTCCAGGACCAGCCGTTTCTGCTCGCCTCCCGACAGGGTGTTCACCGGACGGTCCCGGACGGTGTCGTAGGGCAGGCCCAGGGCCGCGGTGGTGCAGGTGTCCCAGACGACCTCCATGTCGTAGCCGCCCGCGTCGGTGTAGTCGGTGATCGCCTGCGCGTAGGCCAGTTGGGTCTTCTCGTCGTCGTGAGCGGCCAGCGCCGACTCCGCCCGCTCCAGGCTCGCGGTGGCCGTGCGGACCCGGTCAGGTGCCACCGAGAGCAGCAGGTCGTGCAGGGTCCGGCCGTCGCGGACGCTGCCGATGAACTGCCGCATCACCCCCAGCCCGCCGGAGTGGACCACGCGGCCGTCGTCCGGCTGCACATCTTGGGCGATCAGCCGCAGCAGGGTGGTCTTGCCCGCGCCGTTCGGTCCCACCAGACCGGCCTTGACCCCGTCGCCGATCCGGAACGACACCTCGTTCAGGAGCAGGCGCCCGTCCGGCAGCACGTAGGTCAGCCGGTCCACCTCGATATGTCCCGCCACTGCCGCCCCCTTTTGCTTGATACGGGCGCCGGATCGTTGTTCCGGTGACTGGATCAACGATCCGGTGCTCGATCAACATACTAGACTCGCCTCGTGGAGAAGAGCAGGGCGGGAAACGTGTGGCTGCGATCGTCCGGGGGCGCGGGGCGCGACGCCCCCCCGCTCAGCCGGGACCGGATCGTCGAGGAGGCCGTGGCCCTGCTGGACGAGGAGGGCGCCGGCCGCCTGACCATGCGACGGCTCGCCGAGCGGCTCGGTACCGGCTCCACCACGCTGTACTGGCACGTCAAGACCAAGGACGACGTCCTCGACCTCGCGCTCGACGCGATCTTCGCGGAGGTCGAGATCCCGCGGGACGGGGAGCGCGACTGGCGTGCCGGCATCACCGCGCTGATCGGAGGATGGCGCGCCACGCTCCTGGAGCACCCCTGGTCGGCGGCGCTGCTGGGCCGGCCGATGCTGGGCCCCAACGTGCTCGCCCGCAGCGAGTTCCTGTACGCCACCCTGCTGGGAGCCGGGGTCGTCGAGCCCCACCTCACCGCCGCGGCGTACGGGCTCTCCAATTACGTCATCGGCTCCGCCCTGATGCAGGCCACCTGGCTTACCGGTGAGGAACCGGCGGTGCGGCAGGCGGCCGGAGAGCACCTGCGCGCCAACCGTGAGCGCTATCCCGCGCTCGCCGCCCATGGCCCCCTCGTCGTGGACGGCGACTGGGACACCGGCTTCGCCCTCGGCCTCACCTGGCTCCTCGACGGCATCCAGGCGAGCCGCGCTCCGTCGACGTGATCGGTCGAGCACCGGGAGGTCGCCGCGGCACACCCTTCGGGGGGCACGGCGCCGCCTGACGTCCCGGAGCCGGGACGGCGTGCCGGGGGTGAAGGCGGTCGCGGCACTCTCCGTTGCAGGGGGCCAGGGCCTGGGTGATCTCCTGTCGCCCGGTGCGGACGGCGGTCGCGGTGAACGGCAGCCGGCCGGTGGGCCGGAGTCGGTGTTGGGGCGGTGGGTGCTCACCGCCCCAACGGGGTCATGCGAAGGTGAGGGTCAGCCGCGGCGCCACTTCTGGTTGGCGCCGCCGTTGCACTCCCAGAGCTGGAGCGGGGTGCCGCCACCGCCCCAGCCGGTGACGTCCACGCACTTGTTGGCCTGCGGGTTGACCAGGTCGCCCGCGCCGCTCAGGACGAACTGCTGTGCCGGGTTGCCGCTGCAGTTGGCGAGCTGGATGGCGGCACCGTTGGCGGTGGAGCCCCAGGCCACGTCCATGCAGAGGCCGAAGGCGCGGACGGTGCCGTCGCCGGGGAAGGTCCAGTTCTGGGCGTTGGTGTTGTTGCAGTCCCACAGCTGCAGGCGCTGGCCGTCGGCGCCGTTGCTGTTGGGCACGTCGATGCACTTGTCCTGCCAGCCGATGAGCCGGCTGGTGTTCCCGCCGCCGGTGGTGGTCAGGGTCAGGCCGTACGCGCCGAGGACCTCGTTGACCGGCTGGTAGAAGGTGTTGCCGCCGGTCGAGCAGTTGCCGGAGCCGCCGGAGGTGATGCCCTGGGCCTGGTCACCGGTGATCCAGGCGCCGCCCGAGTCGCCGCCCTCGGCGCAGGCGGTGGTCTGGGTGAGCCCGTAGACCAGCGATCCCGAGTAGTTGACGGTCACGTTCTTGGCCTGGATGACGCCACAGCGCCAGCCGGTGGTGCGCCCGGACCGGCAGATGGAGGCGCCGACCACGGCCTCCTGGGAGCCCGCCACCGAGACGTTGCCGCCGCCGTAGTTGTTGACCCACGGGCGGGGGGTCCAGTTGCCGTTGGTACGGACCCAGGCGTAGTCGTTGCCGGGGAACGACGAACCGGCGAAGGTGCCCTGGCTGACGTTGTTGTAGCCGAGGGTGGGGCTGCCGGTGCCGCCGCAGTGCCCGGCGGTGACGAAGCCGCCGTTGTTGACCGAGAAGCCGACCGAGCAGAGCGTGTTGCCGTTGATGACGTACTGGTCGCCGCCGCGGATGTCGTAGAGCGGCCTGGGGGCCTGGCCGACGGCGACCTTCACCGCGTCGGAGTCGACGGCGCTGCTCTTGACGAAGCTCTGGGCCGCGTCGCGGTCGGCGGCCGACACCACCACGGTGTTCGCGGCCAGGTCCACGTGCCAGCTGTAGATGTCCTTGCCGGCGGCCTCGGCGGCCTTGTCGAGGGTGGCCTTCGTGGCGTCCAGCTGCTTCTCGCTGCGTGGCACGATCACCGGCAGCGCGCCCGCCCTGCGGACGAGCTCGGCGTCCTGGCTGTTCAGAACGCCGACGGAGAGCCGTCCCTCGGCGGGGGTGAACCAGGCGCCGGCGAACCGGTCGGCGAGGCGTTTGCGAAGGTTCCGCTCCACCACCGATGCCCCGGCCTCGTGGGCCTGCCGGATGCGGGCCTGGGTGGGGGTCAGGCCGAGATCGCGCTGTAGCGCCTGCTCGGGGGAGGCGGACGCGGACGGGTTCGGGCCGGGCGGGGCGGCCTGTGCGGGGGCTGCTGGGAAGACCAGCGCGGCGGCGACTACCGCCGCGCCGGTCAGCACGGTGAATCTCACGGCAGGTCCTCTGAGGTTGGGGGGTGGACGAGGCGTGAGAGCGCTCTCTCGAAAGAAACTTTTACATTTGTAAATTTTTAAGTCAAGAAGGTCATCCCCCGAATGTGATCTCCGGGCGGGGTCTCGCCGGCCCGCATCCCTTTTGTGACCTGCGTGGTTTCCGCCGCCCCGGGACTGCCGGAGGCCGTCGAAACTTGTGCGCCAGTCCAAGGATGGGCGGAATGTCGGTGTTCTCCGATGCGGCTGCGGACTGCGCGGCTCGACCGGTTCGATCGGCATCGCCGAGAACCGGCTAGGGCTGCGGTAGTCGAGTCCACACCACGACTGTCTGACAGGTCTGGCGAATGGGGTCACCACCAAATGTCATTTACAGACTCGCAAAAACCCCGTAACCCTCACGGGCCACCATGCACGATCTGATTCGGGTCGTACATGCAAAAACCCCACCAATAGCGGACATAAGCACTGCATGGGGCATTGTGCTCGAAGGGAAAAACATGCGCTTGTACGCGCAGGCCAGGACACGGACCCTCGTCGGAGCCGTGACTGCCGCAGTCATCTCCACGATGCTCTTCGCCGGACCCGCCCACGCCGACCCACCCGTATCGGGAACCGGTGAAGACGGTGCCTGGTCGATCGAAACCGTGGAGGGTGGCTACAAGATCACGCTCCAGCTCACCGAGCCGCTCCCGGTACGGGACGCCATACCGGAACTCGCTGTCGACGGCACCTCGCTCGGCCCCGCCGTGGAGTCGCCGGACGGTACGACCCTGACGATCACCACGTCCGATCCCAAGGCCTCCGCGGCGGCGTCCGTCAACGTGGCCTGGAACGGCGAGGTCCCCTCGGAGGCCGCCCCCACCGCGAGAACCGCCCCCGAACCGGTGCCCCCCCAGCAGAAGAAGCCGGGCAACCCCCCACCGATCGACCCGGCGGCCCCCGGGCGCTACACGGTCGTCCACGACGAGTACAACCTCGGCGACACCGCCATCACCCTGGCGGGCCTCGGCGGCAGGCAGGCCGAGATCCGCGCGAAGGTGTACCTGCCGAAGGAGGCCACCGGCAGGCTTCCCCTGGTCGTCTTCCAGCACGGCCGCCACTCCGCGTGCTACAACCCCGTTACGCGCCAGACGTCGAACAGCACCTGGCCGTGCCCGGCCGAGCAGCAGCCGATCCTCAGCTTCACCGGGTACGACGGCCCCGCCGACGTGCTCGCCAGCCACGGGTACGCCGTTGTGTCGGTCAGCGCCAATGGCGTCAACGCCGCCGACAACCCGTTCAGCGAGGACCGGGGCGCTCTCGCGCGTGGCGAGGTCGTCATGCGCCACCTCGACCTGCTCGCCGACGCGACGAAGGGGACGGGCGACGGCAAGCTCGTCGAGCTTTTCAAGAAGCGTCTCGACATGGACGACATCGGCCTGATGGGTCACTCACGCGGGGGTGAGGGCGTCGTCAAGGCGGCACTGCTCAACGCCGGGCGTCCCAAGCCTTACGGGATCAAGGCGGTTCTCCCGCTCGCGCCCACCGACTTCGCCCGTGCGACCCTGCCCAACATCCCGATGTCCGTCTTCCTGCCGTACTGCGACGGGGACGTCTCCAACCAGCAGGGCCAGCACTTCTACGACGACTCCCTGTACGCCTTCGAGAAGGACAAGGCGTTTCGCTCCTCGCTCATGATCATGGGCACAAACCACAACTTCTTCAACACCGAGTGGACACCGGGCGTGGCCATCGCGCCGGCGTCCGACGACTGGGGCAACCGGAACGACCCGGTGTGCGGCAGCACCGCCGCCCCCGGTCGGCTGACTCCGGCCGAGCAGTACGCGGTGGGCACGGCGTACATCGCCGGGTTCTTCCGTCTCGTCCAGGGCGAGGAGCACAAGCTGCTCCCGCTGTTCGACGGCAGCGGCGCCATTCCGGCGTCCGCCGGGCGTGCGGTCGTCCACACGGTCGCGCAGGCCGAGGCCGACAAGCGCCTCGACGTGGCTCCTTTCACGTCGCCGTCGTCGTCCTTCACGGTCTCAGGCGCGGCGACCGGCGTGATCTGTGCCGGCATGATGGACCGCTCGCCGCAGAGCGGCTTGCCCACCTGCGCCACTAGGCTGACCACGTCGCAGGCACCGTCCTGGACACCCGCGACGTACGCCGGGAACGTCACCGCCACGCCGGTCCTGCGGTTCGCCTGGACCGACACCACCGGTGAGGTGAGCGTCCCGCTGCCCACGCGGTCGCGGAACGTCAACGGCTACGACGCGCTGACCTTCCGCGCTGCCCTCGACGAGAACGCGACAGGGAACGTCGACCTGGCGGTCACCGTCGTCGACGGTCGCGGCACGATCGACACCGTGCTGGTCTCCAGCGTGAGTGACGCCCTCACGCCGTTCCCCGGCACGGCCTCGCCACTGCCCAAGACGTGGCTGCGGACGGTGCGCGTCCCGATGTCGTCTATCGACAAGGTCAACCTGCGTGACGTACGAGAGGTCCGCATCACCGGCGCGAGCCCGACCGGCGGCGTGTACCTGGGCGACCTCGCGTTCTCCGATGTCCGGGTGGGCAAGGCCGAGCTGGACAAGCTGCCACAGGTCTCGCTCCAGGGTCTCACCGTCCCCGAGGGTGACGGTCCCGGCGTCGCCACCATGACGCTGACGCTGTCGGAGCGGAGCAAGAAACCGGTGACGGTCAACGTCCAGTCGATCGTCAGCGGCACCGTGCCGGTGATCACGGCGCTGGCCCAGCAGGTCGTCATCCCCGTCGGGGCGAAGTCGGCCACCTTCCAGGTGCCGATCGTGGGAAACACCACACCGGCGACGGCCGCGCAGTCGTATCAGGTGGTCGCGTCCGTGCCGACGAACGCGACGATCGGGGGCGGCTTCACCCGCCTCATCGTCACCGACGACGACGCGCTCTGATCTCAACGGGTACGGCTCGCCGGCCGTACCCGTTGCCGTGAGGTCGCCGGCGGTTCGAGCCCTGCCCCGCGGCCTGATCTCGATGAACGGCGGTGGTGTGGTGCCGAGAGATCACGTGGCGTTCAGGGCCTCCGACCACCGGCCGGGGCGCGCCGTGGAAGCGGGCCCCGGCCAGGGGGTGGATCAGATGGAGCCGCTCTCGATCGCCTGCTTCAGGCCCGCCTGGGTCACCTCGTGGGAGGCGACGCCGTTCGCGACGACGAAGTCGATCAGTGAGGTGTCGGCGTCGAAGGTGAGGTACTCGGTGACCTTGGTCTTCCCGCCGGTCAGCTTCGTGAAGACGATCTTCTGGTGCGTGACGACGCCGGGCAGCGACCAGGTGTCCGTCTCGTAGTAGAGGGCGTCCGCGTTGATGCGCTGCTGCGCGTGCGTGTTGCTGGTGACGATCGCGCCCTCGTAGGGGATCTCCTCGACGGCGGTGAAGTTGATGTGGCGCTTGCCGTACTTGGACCAGTCCTTGTGGGTGACGACCCGCTTCAGGAACGAGTGCATGCCGACGTGGTTGTTGATGTTGGAATATGCCGCGAACACCTTGGTGACGGGGGCGTTGATCGTGATCGAGATGCTGCTCTGGGCCCGGCTCCGGCCGGAGCCGGCGGCGGGAGGCGTGGTGTCGTAGAACTTCTGGGTGTCCCATGCGGTCTGCCACTCGGCGGCGAGCTGGGCGTCGCTCGCCGGAGTGTCGGCGCTGGCGGGGCTGGCGAAGACTGTGATGACAAGGGCCGCGGCGAACAGTTGGGCCGCGAGGAGTCGAAGGTGCTTCTTCACGTGTACCCCAAGAGGAGACAATAGGTGCATGTGATCTTCTATCGCATGTTGTTGTGATCTACGAGATTTCGTGGCGAAGAAGTGATAAATTTTCGCGACGCCGCACACCCCGGCGCGAGGTACCGGGCACTGCCGCGGCAGCGTCGGTGACCTCTGCTCCCGGGTGCCCTCAGGTGTGTTCCTGCCGGGGCAGGACCACCTCCCGCAGGACGAACAGGACGGCCGCGGCGATCGGGATGCCCAGGGGATGCGGCCGCCGCTGGGTCGCGGTCGGCGGGGGTGGGCTCGGACACCAGCGGACACTGCCCGTTTTGTGGGGAGATGGCCAGCTTCCGACAGTCGTGATTTCCCTCGCCGCAGGCTCCGGCGCCGCGCCCGCCCGGCCCTCGTACGGCTCCGGTCGGCCGCGGCGGCGGAGCACGCAAAGGAAGGTCAGGTCATGTTGACGTACTGGCGGGGCCGGAGGGCGTGGCTGCGGAGGGCGGCCAGGGCGGCCGAGCGTCCGGCGGGGGTGAGGCTGCCGTCGACGCGCAGGCCGAAGGCGTCCAGGCGCCTGTTCAGCTCGGTGAGCGAGGCGTCGACCTCCACGGTCTGCCACTCCGCGCAGTCGATCACCGCCGTGACGTGGTCGCGGTCGGCGGGGGCGCCGTCGGCGAGCAGCATCAGCGCCACCTCCCTGGCCGAGGTACGGAAGCCGCTCTCCCCCGAGACGGGGGCCAGCAGCGCGGAGGCGGCGGTCTCCCAGAGCAGGTCGGCGTCGCCGAGCAGGCGCTCACCCGCCGGGGTGGTCACCAGGCGCCTGCCACTCTGGCGCAGCGCGCCCATGTGGCCCTGGGCCACCTCGCGGACCGCGGCCAGCTCCGCGCCGCTCCAGGTGCTCTCCGCGAGCACGGAACGGGCGAGGTTGTCCCGCTGGGTCAGCGGGATGCCCCCCGGGCGGCGGCCCACGGTCAGCAGCCAGCGCAGCGCGCCCAGGTGAGCCTCGTCGGGTGCCGGGATGGGGGCGTGCAGGCGCACCTCGAAGGGCTGGGCGAGCTCGCGCCAGGCGGTGCCCCGGCCGAGGACCCAGCGGTTGAGCCGCTCGCCCTGGACCCGGTGGAGCCAGTTGTCGCCGCCCAGCTCCGAACGGGGCGCGGTGAGCCAGTGGCTGGTGAGCGTCTGCCGTTCGGCGGAGTCGGGGGTGAGCCTTCCCGAGACGATGGCCAGCTCCAGCGCGGCCGAGCAGGCGCCGTGCGCGCCCAGTTCCTCGGGGCCCATGATCGAGCTCCAGTGCAGCTCGGGAACGTCGGGCGGGAGCACGCCCGTGGCGTCCAGGGCGCTCTGGTAGGCCGCCATGCCCGCGTCCTCGCCCAGGCGGGCGTAGGTGCGCAGGATGTGGGCGGTGGTGGGGGAGGAGCAGAGGGCGGCGTAGCGCTCCAGGCCGCCCAGCCGCAGCAGCCGGCCCAGCGCGTGGGCGATCACGGTGCGGTCTCCGGTGACCTTGGCGGGCAACGTGTACCAGAGGAACTCGCACACGTTGAGCTCGGTGATCGTCTCCAGTGGCTCGCCACCGGTCAGCCAGTCGATCGCGCTGCGTGCGTGCTCGGCGGAGGCGGGTTCGGAACGCTCCAGCTCCGACAGGAGTGCGGCCACGTCCGGTGCAGGCATGCCTCGAAGTCTGCCGTATGCGGGCCTGCTCTGACGATGAACGTGACGTAATGGATCCTGCACGGTGCCTACCCTAGGAAATGTCTTCTAAGTGGCTCATATGCGAGCTGTCAGATCCAGCCTTTCTTGAAAAGCATTCGTGAACTCCACTCGGCGTAGGGGATGATCTCGGCGGTGAGCACCGGGTGGAGCCACCAGAAGTTGACCAGTGCCAGCAGGGTGAAGGCCCCCACGATCGCGGCACCGGCCATCCGCCGCCCGGGCGGGGCGCCGGACGGGCCGATGATCATTCCGGCCGCGAGCACGATCGCCAGGATCATGAACGGGACCATGGGGATCGCGTAGAACAGGAACATGGTCCGGTTGTCGGCGATCGCCCAGTAGAACCAGGGGAGCCAGCCCGCGACGTAGCCGAGGAGCACGGCTCCGGCGCGCCAGTCGCGGGTGGCGACGTACCAGGCGACCATGGCGATGAGGGCGGCCAGGCCGCCGTACCAGATGACCGGGGTGCCGACGCCCAGGACCGCCTGCGAGCAGTTGTCGGTGCCGCAGGTGCCCTTGGGGCTCTCGTAGAAGAACGCCACGGGGCGGAGCAGCAGCGGCCAGGACCAGGGGTCCGACTGGTAGTTGTGCGGGGTCGCCAGCCCGGTGTGGAAGCTCAGCACCTGGAAGTGGTAGCTCAGCCAGGAGCGGAGGGAGTCGAAGACGAAGAACACCGGGCCCTGCGAGGTCGCCTGCGCCCAGTTTCGGCCCCAGCCGCCGGGGGAGGCGAACCAGCCGGCCCAGGAGGCGATGTAGGTGATCGCCGGCAGCAGGGCCAGCGCGGGCAGGGCGCTCGGCAGGTCCTTGCCGAAGACCCCGCCGTACGGTCTGCGCAGGCCGATGGCCCTGCGGGCGCCGGCGTCCCAGACCAGGGACATGATCGCGAAGGCGACGAGGAAGAAGATCCCCGACCACT
>NZ_JBEXUE010000166.1:0-19067 GCF_040614275.1 Streptosporangium sp. NPDC006013 | reverse complement strand
GGCTTCCAGGCCGGATCCCGCCCGCTGAGCCCGAGCAGGGCCCGCACGTCGAAGTCCTCACAGGGGGTGGCCGAAAGAACCGGTCAGGCGATGCCGGTGGGGCGGTGGATGTAGCGGCCTACCGGGTCGCCGACGATCTTTCCGCCGTCCAGCACCCGGTGGCCTCGGACGAAGGTGTCGGTGACCTGGGCGGTCAGCTCGAAGCCCTCGAACGGGGTGTACTCCTGGGTCGACTCCGACTCGGCGGCCCGGACGGTCCAGGTCTTGTCCGGGTCGACGAGGCACAGGTCGGCGTCCAGGCCGACCGCGATGGCGCCCTTGGTGCGCAGGCCGTAGCGGACGGCCGGGTTCCGCGCGGTGAGCGCCGCGATGCGGCCGTAGGACAGGCCACGCCGACGGCCCTCGGTGATCATCCCTGGGAGCAGGTACTCCGCCCCGCCGAAGCCGGACTTGGCCACGAAGACGTCGTCGCGCGGCTCGCCGAACTTCGTCTCGTCCCGGCAGCAGGCGTGGTCGCTGACCACCCAGTCGACCGTGCCGTCCAGCACGTACTCCCACAGGGCCTCGACGTCCTCGCGGGGCCGCAGCGGCGGGTTGACCTTGCCGCCGAGGCCGTGCGCGGTGGTGATGTCGGCCAGCAGGTGGCCGACGGTCACCTCGCGCCGGAAGTTGATGTGCGGGAACGCGCCGGCCATCCGGACCGCGGCGTCCACCGCCTTCCTGGACGACAGGTGCAGCAGGTTGATGGTGGGCAGGCCGGTCTCGTGGGCCAGGTAGGAGGCGATGGAGACCGCCAGGCCCTCGGAGTGCGGCGGCCGGGAGGCGTGGTAGGCGGCCAGGCCGCTCAGGTCTCCGGCGTCCTCCACCATCTTGGTGTACGCGCTCATGATCTCGGCGGTCTCGCAGTGCAGCGACAGCGAGATCTCGTCGGCGAGGTCGGGGAAGCGCTCCCTGGCCGCCTGCACGCCGCGCATCACGAACTCGAAGTGCGCGTAGTCGTAGCGCTCCCCTGGCGGGATCATCAGGAAGGAGTTCTGGTCGGCGGAGCGGCCGTGCAGGCCGTGGCTGCCGTAGAACATGAAGACCTTGAACGAGGTGACGCCGAAGCGCTCGATCAGGTCGGGGATCTCCCCGATGTGGCCGCGCGACATCGGCGCGAGGTGGAAGCCGTAGTCGACGTAGGCGCGGTCGGCGGCGGCGTCGAGCACCTCGGGGAAGAAGTCGGCGTACTCGCCGCCCTTGTTGAGGTAGTACTGGCCGGTCCGCATGTAGGTCAGCGCGGTGGTGACACCGCCCTGGGCGCTGGCCCTGCTCTCCGAGACGGTGTCCTCGCTCAGCGGGTTGTAGATGCCCCAGTGCTGGTGGGCGTCCACCACGCCGGGGAAGGCGAGCTTGCCGGCGCCGTCGACGACCTCGCGGGCCGCCGAGGCGTCCAGGCCGGGCTCCACCCTGGCGATCCGCCCGTCCTTGATGGCGATGTCCGCCTCGACGGGCTCGTCGCGGTCGTGCGAGACCACGCGGACGTTCTTCACCAGCAGGTCATACTCAGTCACGGCCGTCTCCTGTCGCGTGCTGCGGCTCCGCCACCAGGCGGAGCAGGTCTCCGATGTCGTCCAGTTCGTCGAGCCGTGCCACCCGGTCGGTCACGGCGTCCATGGCGGCGGCCGACAGCCGCCCCTCGGCGTTGTCGCGGAACTTCGCCGCCAGCTCGCCCGCCGAGAGCGGCCGCTGGGGGCCGCCCCTGTTGGTGAGCACCTCCTGGCTCCATTCGCGGCCGTCGGCGTCGCGGGCGCGCAGCACCGCGGGGAACTGGTGGGGGAAGATCTCGGTGGCACGCTCGTCCGCCACCACCTCGACCTTGGCCATGAGGTCCCTGCGGAGCGGGTCGCGGGCCAGTTCGTCGGTGAAGTCCGCCAGCCCCACGCCGAGACCGCCGCCGCCCAGCAGCCCGGCCGCGACCGCGTACGGACCGCTGAACTGCGCCTGGTAGCCGGTCTCGGGAGCGCGCTTGCCCTCGATCGGCTCGCCGATCGTCCGGATGACGGGCGCGGGGACGCCCAGCGTCAGGCTCTCCACCCGCGAGGGGTCGAGCCCCTGCTCGCGCAGCCCGATCGCGGCGTCCACGGCGGTGTGCACGAAGTGGTTGGCGGGGTAGGGCTTGAAGAAGATCCCGGGGACCGCCCAGTCGGTGCCGAGACCGGAGGTGATCTCCGAAGCCTCGTACCGCCCGTGCAGGAACGCCTGGAAGAAGCCGAACCTGCCCTCGAGCACGGTCGGCGGCCCGGTGAAGCCGCGCCTGACCAGCTCGGCCGAGGTCACCGCCGACTGCGCCGCCCACCCGCAGTGCAGCCGCTTGACGGTGCCGCCGGTGCGGTTGGCCTCGATGATGCCCGAGGCGGTGGAGGCGGCGACGCCGAGCGCGTCGAGCACGCCCTCGCGCGGCAGGCCGAGCAGCACGGCCGCGGCGACGGCGCCCCCCAGGGCACCGCAGATGGACGTGGCGTGCTGGCCGTGCTCGAAGAACGTCGAGTTGCCGGCCTCACGGTCGTAGCCCGCCATGCCGATCCGTACGCACACCTCCAGGCCGACCGCGATGGCGTGGATCGTCTCGCGGCCGGAGGCCCCGGCCAGCTCGGCGGCGGCCAGCGCGGCCGGGACCACCGAGGCGCTGGGGTGCAGCACCGAGGGCAGGTGGGTGTCGTCGTAGTCGAGGGAGTGGGCGAGCACCCCGTTGGCGAGGGCGGCCAGCGGTGCGGGCACCGCGGAGCCGCCGCTCACGATGTGGGCCTGGGGGCGCCCGCCCTGGTCACGGACGTACTCCACGATGGCGGCGCTGGTCGGCAGCCGGTGCGCGGCCACGCACAGCCCGATCACGTCGAGCACTCGCTTGCGGACGCTGTCGACGACGTCGGCGGGCAGCGTCGAGTAGGAGGTGTCGGTGGCGAAGTCGGCCAGTTGGCGGCCGAGCGTCGGCTCAGCCACGGCGATCCGCCTCCCCGGCGGCCTCGGCGCTCCGGCCGACGATCGCCAGCGGCCGTACCGGCGAGCCGGTGGCGCCGAAGAGCGCCAGCGGCGACAGCACGAAGGTGAACTCGTGCACGCCGTGCAGGGCCGGCTCCTCCAGGTTCATCGTCTCGATGATGTAGACGCCGGACTCCACCAGCAGCACCCGGTGCGCGGGCAGCACGCTGTGCCCCTGCCCCGGAGCCAGGCACTCGAAGGCGATGGTGTCGGCCCCGGCGGCACGCACCCCGCGCTCGGCCAGCCAGTACGCCCCCGCCTCCCCCACCCCTGGGACGCCGGACTCGGAGCCGATGTAGACCGTGCGGTCGGGATCGGAGAAACGGCTGCCCCACCCGCTGCGGATCAGCACGACGTCACCGGCCTCGACCTCGGTGCCCTGCTCCCGTACGGCCCTGTCGAGGTCGGCCGGGGTGATCTCGTAGCCCGGCTCGCAGGAGGCCACTCCGAGCGCGGCGGGCAGGTCGAGCAGCACGCCTCTGCACACCATCGGCGCGACCGTGTGGATGCCGTGCTCGGGGTAGCGGCCCCCGACACAGGCCGCCGCCGCGTCCGCCCCGCCGTGCAGCCTGCCGTCGTGGGACACATGGGCCAGCGCGTCGATGTGCGTGCCCACGTGGGTGCCCATGACGAGCATGTCGTTGGCCGCCGACCCACCGTCGGGACGCACCTTGTCGCCGTGGCGGCGCGGGAGCGTGTGGGTGTACGCGGGGTGGTTGGGCGACTGTGGCATGCCCGCGTAGAACGGGCGGCCCAGGTCGTACACGGTCACGCCGCCGCGTACCGCCTCCAACAGGGGGTCGCGTACCGTCTCTCCCGGCGAGGTGGCCAGGGTGGTGGATGTGCTCACGTCGTCTCGTCTCTCCCGATGTCCGTCTGTCCCCCCGATCGACGCGTCACCGCGCCGTCGCGGATCAGGCGATGATCTTTCGTTCTCGTAGGTCGCCCAGGGTCGCGGGGTCACAGCCCAGCTCCTCGACGAGCACATGGTCCGTGTCGGCTCCCAGGTCACGGCCGGTGAACCGGATCCGGCCCGGTGTCCGCGACATCCGCCACATCACGTTGTGCATCAGCACGGAGCCGAGGTCGGCGTCGTCGACGGAGGTGAGCATCCCGGTCTCGCGGACGTGGGGATCCTCCACGAGGTCCCGGGCGTCGTAGACCGGGGCGACCGCGGCGCCCGCCGCGGTGAACTCCGCGACGACCTCCTCCCGGGTGCGCTCGGCGACCCAGTCGCCGAGCAGCCGGTCCAGCAGTTCCACGTGCTGGACCCGGCCCGCGCCGGTGGCGAACCAGGGCTCGTCGATCACCTCGGGGTGCCCGACCAGGCGCATCACCCGCTCGGCGATCGTCTGGGCACTGGTCGAGACCGCCACCCAGTGGCCGTCGGAGGTGAGATAGGTGTTGCGCGGCGCGTTGTTGGTGGAACGGTTGCCGTGCCGGTGCGCGATGGTCCCGAGCTGCTGGTAGACGGTCGGCGAGGGGCCGACGGCCGTCATGATGGGCTCCAGCAGGCTCATGTCGACGACCTGACCGCGCTTTTCCGGGTCACGCTCGCGGTCCCACAGCGCCATCATCGTCGCCGACGAGGCCGCGATGCCGCAGATGCTGTCGGCCAACCCGAAGGCGGGCAGCGTAGGCGGTCCCTCGGCCTCGCCGGTCAGGTGGGCGAAGCCGCTCATCGCCTCGGCGAGCGTGCCGAACCCGGCCCGCCCCGCGTACGGCCCCGTCTGCCCGAAGCCGGTGATCCTGACGATGACCAGCCCGGGGTTGACCTCGTGCAGCCTGTCGGGGCCCAGCCCCCAGCGCTCCAGGGTGCCCGGCCGGAAGTTCTCGATGAGCACGTCGGTACGTTCCATCAGCCGCAGGAAGAGCGAGGCCCCCTCGGGCGCGGACAGGCTGAGCCCGATCGTCCGCTTGTTTCGGGAGATCTCCTTCCACCACAGCGAGACACCGTCCTTGGACTCGCCGTGGCCGCGCATGCCGTCGCCCGCCGTCGGATGCTCGATCTTCACCACCTCGGCACCGAAGTCGCCGAGGATCTGAGCGCACAGCGGCCCGGCCAGGATCGTCGAGGCGTCGACGACCCGCAGGCCCTCCAGTGGTCCGTCGTGCATGCTTACCCCCAGGTCAGAAAAGGTTTCGTCGATGTTCTTCCGGACGGGCGTCACCCGATGTCCCCCCCGTTCCGGCCTGTTGTGCGAAAGCCGAGGTCGGCCGAGATGTCGGCGGCCGCGGTGGCCACCCACTCCCCCAGCAGTTCTCTGCGGCTGCGAATGAACATGTCCTGCGCCCCGCACAGTGACACCGATCCGACGACCTGCCCGGTCGCGCCGCGGAACGCCGCCGCCACACTCGTCGCCCCCGACTGCCGCTCGCCGAAGCTGACCGCGTAGCCGAGGGTGCGGATCCGGTCGATCTCCTCGCCCAGCGCGGTCGTCGAGGTGATCGTGGCGTCGGTGACGCTGTCGAGGCGGTGGTGGGCCACGTAGTCGTCCACCTCCGCGTCGGGCAGCGCCGCGAGGATCGCCTTGGAGGAGGACCCCGCGTGCAGGGGATGGCTGGTGCCCAGCGCCACCGACATCCGGATCTCCTGGTCGGAGAGGACCTGGTCGACGTAGACCCGCGACCAGCCCTGGCGGAGCGAGAGCGTCGCCGTCTCGCCCGCCCGCTCGGCCAGCGCCACCAGGTGCCGGTGCGCGACGGCGGGCACGTCGAGTTCGCGCATCGCGGCCAGGCCGATGCTCAACGCCCCGGGGCCGAGGCGGTAGAGCTTCCTGTCCTCGTCGAAACTCAGGAACTGGCCGACCACCAACTCCCGCAGTATGCGGTGTGTCACGGCCTTGGGCAGGCCGGTCTGCCGCGCGATCACGGAGACGCCCTGAGCCTGAGGCGACCTGCCGATGACATCGATCACGGCGAGAGCCCGCGCGATACCGGAGCGGGAACGCTCCGGCTCCTGCTCCTCTCCGATGTCATCGACGGTCATGGTTTCCTCGTTGGTCAGGACGCGCGCGGCAGGCGACGCGGTAGGGGGAGAGATCATGTGAATGTCATAGGGCAGCGCTGTCCGGAGGGCCGCCGAGGACTTCAATCGTGACCTCAGCGTTACCTCGGATCGCGTTGGAGTAGGGGCACAGGCCGTCGGCGATGCCGACGATCCGCTCCAGGTCCGCCTGCGGGACGTGCGGCGCGGAGATGCCGAGCGCGGCGGCGATCGCGTACTTCCCGCCGGGCACCGAGCCGAGGGTCACCGACGTGGTGATGCTCACCGGGTCGAGGCCGATCCGCTCGCGCCGTGCCACGATCCCCAGGGCACTGGCGAAGCAGGCCCCGTATCCCGCGGCGAAGAGCTCCTCGGGGTCGGTGCCGGTGTCGCCGGGCGTGCGGTCGGCGGGCCTGGTGAGGGCGAGGTCCAGCGAGCCGGTGAGCGAGCGGGCGCTACCCGCGCGACCGCCCTGGACCTCGACGGTCGCGGTGTAGATCGGCTTGAACGTCGCCTCCGGTCGCTCGGCCCGGTGCGCCAGTACGTGTTCGGCCACCGCCTTGGCGAAGATCTCCGGCTGCTCCTCGGCGACGAAGTCGGTGCCGCCGGGGATGGTGACCAGCGGTACGCCCGGCAGCGCGGCCTGGACGACGTCGTTCATCCTGGCCACCACGTCGTCGCCGCCGTGCAGCAGCAGCATGGGGATGCCGGCGAGCGCGGCGGTGTCCAGATGGTGGTCGAAGACCGCCCGATAGGCGACCGCGTAGTCGGGACCCACGCTGAGATACTCGGCGACCTGGCGGCTGGCCGACTCCGCCAAGATCCTCGGATAGAGCCAGTAGACCCGCTCCCAGATCGTCGTCAGGTGGCTGCCGTCGTGGGCGACCTGGTAGCCCGGCGCGTAGCCGGCCTTCTTCTTCGCACGCTCGGCGTCGTCGTACAGCGGCAGCCCCTGGAAGATCAGGCCGCTCACCCGGTCACGGGCGGTGAGCGCCGCCTCGGCGGCGATCACGGCGCCGGTGTGCTGCCCGAGCAGATGCACCTTCTCCAGGCCGAGCGCGTCGGCGATCCGCCACGTCGCCGCCGCGTAGTCGGGGATGGACCACTGCTCACCGGGCGCGTCCGACATCCCGAAGCCGGGGGTGTCGACCGCGACGACGTACAGGCCGTGCGCGGCCAGGGCGGCGAGGGCGGGCTCGTAGGTCGCCGACGACAGCGGCGACTGGTGCAGGATGAGCAGCGGGACCGCCGCGGGGTCGCCCGCGCGCCGGTAGTGGACCTGACCCCAGGGCAGCTCCAGGTAACCGCGCTCGGAGGCACCGCGCAGGTGGGTGGCGCTCATCGATCCACCGCCATCGCGGCCATGACCTCGACGACGTGCTTGATACCCATGCGGTAGTCCTCCACAAGAATGTTCTCGTTGGGGCCGTCGACCCCGGAGTCGGCGCGCGAGACGCCGACGCCGACGATCGGGCGCCCGCCCATGACGCCCTGGTTGCCGATCCACTGCGTGTACGGCTCGATGACGGGCTCGGCACCGTAGACACGGCGGGCCGCGTCGGCGACCAGCGACACGAACGGGTCGCGGTGGTCGGTGGCGCTCGGACTGCTGGTGGCCATGACCTCGATCGCGATGTCACCGAAGCCGCCGTCGGCCAGATGCTTGCCGACGGCCCGCAGCACCCGCTCGGGGTCCTGCCCGGCGACCAGGCGGATCTCCACCTTGGCGGCCGCGGTGGCCGGGATGCCGAGGGTGATGTCGTCGCGGTTGTCGCCGCCGACGATGCCGGCGACCGTCAGGGTCGGGCGGGTGCGGATCTCGACCGCGGCCTGGGCGTCGTCGAGGCCGCCGATGAAGGAGTCGACTCCGGCCCGGGCGCGCAGGAAGTCGCCGTCGAAGTGCAGCCGGGCCAGCAGCTCCCGCTCCTCGTCGGTGGGCACCCGCGCGTCGTCGGCGAAGCCCGTCACGGTGACGGTGCCGTCGGGCCGCTGCAGGCTCGCCAGCGCCGCGGCCAGGCGGGTGGTCGCCGACGGCAGCAGCGCGGTGTTCTGGCTGGTCAGCTCACGGGTCAGGGTGGTGGCGGTCAGCCTGAGATAGAGCACGCCCTTCTCACTGAGCTTGAGCAGCGGCCTGCCCTGCTCGTCCACCCAGGAGTTCTCCCACAGGGTGCCGTCGCTCGTCAGCCGGTCGGCGTGCGCGCGGACGAACGAGCCGAGGCCGGGGCTGTGCAGCCACTGCTTGCCCTCCATGATGTAGCGGCTGGTGACCGGCGCCTCCTGGCCGGACAGCCGCCACGCGGCGGCGGCGTGCACCCGCGACATCAGGGCGCCCTTGTCGTCGGCGACGCCTCGCGCGTACAGCCGTCCGTCGTGGATCTCCGCCGCGTACGGGGGGCTGATCCACCGGTCGTCGTCGCCGGTCGGCTCCACCTCGACGTCGTAGTGGTTGAAGTGCAGCAGGGTGCGCTCCCCGCCGCCGATCTCACCCAGCACGTACGGGTGGGAGTGTTCCCAGGGGATGACCTCGGCGGTGCCGCCCCAGCGGCCGACCGAGGCGGCGAGGAACTCGGCGGTGGCCACCATCTGCTCGGGTTCCTGGCGGCGGCTGCGGATCCGGCAGAGCTGCTGCAGCTCCTCGACGAAGGTGTCGAGGTGGGCGTCGACGGCGGCCAGTGCGGCGGCGACATCGGGCTTGGACATGGAGTGCTCCTCACGCGTCACTGGGTGATCACTCCGCCGTCGACGTAGATCGTCTGACCGGTGGTCATGGCGGCGGCGGGGCTGAGCAGGAAGGCGACCGCGTTGGCGACGTCGCCGGCCCCTGCCATGCGGCCCAGGGGGATGGTGGCCATTTTGTCTTTCATGTACGCCTCGTTGGCGCGAACGTCGGCCGTCATGTCGGTGGGCACGATCGTGGGTCCGACGGCGTTGACCCGGACGCCGTCGGGGGCCCACTCCAGAGCGAGCACCTTGGCCATGTGCATCACCCCGGCCTTGCTGACGCAGTAGCCGAGGGTGTCCAGGACCGCGATGTGGCCGTTGGTCGAGCCGATGTTCACCACGCTCGCGGCGCTCTCACCGCCCTCGCCGGCCGCCTTGGCCGCGTCGCGCAGCGCCGGGTAGGCGGCCTGGGACATCCGGAAGGTGCCGGTGAGGTTGACGTCGAGGACGTCTGTGAAGTCACCCTCGCTCATCGTGGCCGCCGGCCCCCGCCGTACGATGCCCGCGTTGTTGACCAGGTGGTCGAGGCGGCCGTGCGCGGCGAGCACCTCGGCGACCAGCGCGCGGCAGGACTCCGCCGAGCGGACGTCGACGTGGTGGCGGGTGTGCCCGTCGCTCTCGGGCAGCGGCGCCTGCCAGTCGTCGCCGGAGGTCACGTCCGCCTGGGCCACGCGGGCGCCGCGGGCCGCGAGCGTGGCGGCGATCGCCGCGCCGATGCCCCGGCCCGCGCCGGTGACCAGGGCCACCCTGCCGTCGAAGCGGTTCGGATCGCTCATGCGCCGATCACCCGGCTGTCCTCGGCCCAGAAGGCGAAGCGCCGCTGGGCGAAACGGATGAGGGAGTGCGCGATGAGGCCGAGCACGGAGAGCACCACCAGGACCGCGAACATTCCGGAGATGTCGAAGTTGTAGTTGGTCTGCAGGAGCAGGTACCCAAGCCCCTCCTTCGCGCCGATGAACTCGCCGACGACCGCGCCGAGGATGGCGAAGACGATCCCGATGTCGAGCCCGGCGAAGATGAAGGGCAGCGCGCTCGGCAGCCGGACCATGCGGAAGACCTGGAACCTGCCCGCGCCGAACACGGTCAGCATCTGGATCCGGTCGGCGTCGGCCGAGCGCAGCCCCTCGATGACGTTGACCAGCATCGGGAAGAAGGAGATGACCGCCGCCATGACGATCTTGCTGGTCATGCCGAAGCCGAACCAGACGACGAACAGCGGCGCCAGGGCGACCTTCGGCACCGTCTGGAAGGCGACGATGTACGGCATGAGCGTGCGCTCGGCCAGCCGCACCTGCGAGATCAGCGTGCCCAGCACCATCGCCGCGCCGACACCGATCACGAAGCCGATCAGGGACTCCTGGAGCGTGACCAGCAGGTGCGACCAGAACTGGTCGTCGGTGAGCTGGGTGACCAGCGACGCGACGATCTGCGAGGGCCGGGGCAGCACGTAGTCGTCGATGCCGAGGGGCTGCACGAGGAACTCCCAGGCGAGCACCGCGGTCACGAAGACCCCGGGGACCATGATGAGCTCGGGGCGCTCGCGGAGGTCGAATCCCCTCAGGCGGCTCTTTTTCCGTTCCTGGCCCGGCGGACGGGCGGGTCGGCCGTCGGTGGCCTTGGTCATTGTCATGGTGGTGTACCTCGTCAGTCGATGACGCCGGCGGCGTTGAAGTGCTGGCGGATTCGCGTCACGTAGACCCCTGCGCGATCGGAGGACATGACGCTGAGATCGCGCGGGCGCCCCAGCTCGATCGGGACGATCTCGGCGATCCGCCCGGGACGGGAGCTGAGCACGATGACCCGGTCGGACAGGAACACCGCCTCGGGAATGGAGTGGGTGACCAGGACGACGGTCTTGCCGCTCTCCTTCCAGATGCGCAGCAGCTCGACGTTCATGTACTCCCTGGTCATCGCGTCCAGGGCACCGAACGGCTCGTCCATGAGCAGTACGGACGGGTCGTGCACCAGGGCCCGGCAGATCCCGGCGCGCTGCTGCATGCCGCCGCTGAGCTCGTGCGGGTACTTGTCGCCGAAGCCGTCCAGGCCGACCATGTTCAGCAGGTTCCTGGCCTGCTCGCGGTAGACGGCCGCGTCGAGTTTCTGCACCTCGACGGGGACCATCACGTTCTCCAGGATGGTGCGCCAGGGCAGCAGGGTCGCGGCCTGGAAGACCATGCCCACCTCGGGGAGCGGCTTGGTCACGTCCCGTCCCGCGACGCGGACGACGCCCTCGCTCTTGGGGATCAGCCCGGCAAGGATCTTCAGCAGGGTGGTCTTACCGCATCCGGAGGGTCCGACGATGGAGATGAACTCCCCCCGCCTGACGGTGAAACCGATGTCGGAAAGCGCATGGGTGGGCTCCGACCTGCGGGGCCGGTACAGCTTCTGCAGGCCGGCCACCTCGATCCATGCGTCTTCGTCCACCGATGCCGATGCGGCGGTGGCCTGGCGGCGGCCGGGGGTCCTGATGGCCATCGGCCCTCCTCTTCGATGCTCGGGTGCTGGTCGGTCGTGGTCGCCGGTCGCTCCGGCCCTGATCCACTTCTGGTGGTGCGGCCCCGGGTCCCGGGGCCGCACCGCGGGGTGTGCGGCCCCGGGTCACCTCGGGCGTACCCCCCGGGTCACTTCGGGCTGTACGCCTTGGCCTTGGAGACCACCGCGGCGGAGTCGAACTCGTTGGCCGCCGGCAGCAGGCTCGCGTCCCAGACGTCGGCGAGCACCGGGTCCTTGGTGATCTGCCCGGCGCCCTTGGTGTAAGCGGCGGTCTTCGTCCACTCCTGGTCGCTGATCGCGCCCCAGTCCGCGAAGGTCTCCGGCTCGCCGGTGGTGGGGGTCGCGGTCTTCAGCCACGCCGCCATGACCTTGGTGTCGTCGGCGATCCGGTCCTCGGCGGACTTGCCCGCCAGGATCTGCGGGAAGACCGTGTAGCCGATGCGGGTGGCGGCCTCGTTGTTGACCGCGGAGAAGAGCATGCCCTGGTAGCCGGCGCGCAGGAAGCGGGTCAGCACGTCCTTCTTCTCGTCGAAGGCGTCCTTGCGCACGGCGAAGGTGATGGAGCGGATCCCCTGGAACATGTCCGGGTTGGGGAGGTACTCGTAGGTGACGCCGGAGTTCTCGATCGTGGCATACGCCTGGGTGTAGAGCGCGAGCGCGTCCACCTGGCCGCTGCTGATCGCGCTGGCGGCCTGCGCGCCCACACCGACGGGCAGCAGTTCGACGTCCTTCTCCGGGTCCAGCCCGGCCTCGCGGACGTAGCCCCGCGCGTACGGGCTGGAGCCCGACGCCAGGCTGATGACGCCGATCTTCTTGCCCTTGAGGTCGGCGCCGCTCTTGATGCCGCTGCCCGGCTTGACCGCCATGACCCACGGCCAGTTCTGCACCAGGCCGCCGATCGCCTTGACCGGCACGCCCTTCTCCACCGCGGCGAGGATCGAGCCCGCGTCGGCCGCGGTGATGTCGGCGCTGCCGGACGCGACCGCCTGGATGGCGGCCACGGACCCGTCGGCGTTGATGGTCTCGACGTCCAGGTTCTGCTCGTCGAAGAAGCCCTGGTCCTTGGCCACCGCGTAGGCGGCGACCTCCTCCTTCGGGCCGATGACCGCCGAGGCGATGGCGAAGGTGATCTTTCCTCGGGCGGTCTGGGCACCGTCGGCGCCCTCGGGGGCGGCAGTGTCGCCTCCACCGCAGCCGGCCAGCATGGTCAGTGTCGCGACGGTGAGGGCGCCAACGCCCAGTCGCAGGGATTTCTTCACGTACGGCACCTCTGTCAAACCGATGGGGTGGGGGGTGTCAGGCCTGGGAGGGGGAACCCGGCCTCGCTGAGGTCGTTGTAGACGTGCTGCTCGGCGATGAGACCGTCGCGGATGACGAACACGTCCACGTAGCGGATGCCCGAGAAGGGGGCTCCGGCCAGGTCCTCGCCGTACAGGGTGCCCAGGGAGGTGACGACGACGGCGTCGTCACCGTCACCCTCGAAGTACCGTTCGCGGTTCTTGCGCACCCACAGGTAGCGGCCACCGGCGCCGGCGACCATCTCCGACAGTGAGGTGAAGACCAGGTCCCCCGGGAAGACGAGCCGCACCCCCGGCGCGAGGAGCCTGGCGGCCTCGTCGAGGTCGCGGTCCTCGCACAGTTGCAGGTAGTGGTCGACGAGCCTGGCCGCCGTGCCGGTGGCCATCAGCCGGCCTTGGCCGCCAGGGCGGCCTCCCACTGGTCGCGCAGCGGGTGCTCGGCGGGGCCGCTCTCCGCGATGATCCTCATCAGGCGGTTCATCATCGCGTCGCGCTGGTGCTCCAGGGTCCGGCGCTCCGCCTCGTCGGGCACCAGGGAGTCGAGCTCTCCCTCGGAGAGGACGTCGTGGCGGACCAGCAGCGCCTCCAGACCGTGCAACCGCTGGTTGGCGACGTGCAGGTCGGTGCTGAGCTGCAGGACCAGGTCGAGCAGCTTGCCCAGGTGACGGTCGCGGAAGTAGTCGAATTCGTCGCTCATCAGTTCTCCGGCTTGTTCGCGGCGAGAGCCGCCCACGGGAAGTGCCATTCGCGCCGGTCTCCCCAGCCCTCGGGGCGCACGCCCTCATTGCGCTCGTCGAACGGGGACCAGGACGCGTCGGTCAGACCGGCCTCGCGGCAGAACTCCAGG
The DNA here is from genome assembly GCF_040614275.1 of Streptosporangium sp. NPDC006013. Classification (NCBI taxonomy): domain Bacteria; kingdom Bacillati; phylum Actinomycetota; class Actinomycetes; order Streptosporangiales; family Streptosporangiaceae; genus Streptosporangium; species Streptosporangium sp. NPDC006013. The sequence goes on along the minus strand of NZ_JBEXUE010000166.1, from coordinate 5,701 downwards.
AGGTCGGAGGCGAACAGGTCGTGGAAGAAGGGCTCGTTGTTGCGCTCGGCGTGCTCGAAGATCGTCGCGTCCCTGAACGGGTCACCGGTCGGCTGGAACTCCAGGAAGCGGAGCGCCCCACCGGGCCGCAGCAGGCGGGCGGCCTCCTGGATGGTCTCCCGTACCGCCTGGGCCGGCATCTCGTGCAGCACCATCGTGCCGGTGACCACGTCGCAGGAGCCGTCCGGCAGGCCGGTCGTCCTGCCGTCGCCCTGGAGGTAGGTGATCGCGACGTCCTCGGCCTCGGCCTCGGCGTGCGCCAGGCGCAGGCCGGGGGCGGCGAAGTCGATGCCGATGACCTCGGCCTGCGGGTAGCGCTTCGCGAGCGGGCGGGTGCTCTTGCCGAAGCCGCAGCCGATGTCGATCACGCGGGCCGCATCCGGCAGGTCGGGCAGCGCGGTCTGGGTGAACAGCTGGTGGAACTTGTAGCCGTCGTTGTCGCGCAGCATGACGATCCGCGCGCCGAACTCGTAGACGTAAGCCGACAGGTCATCGGAGAAGAACCCGCCGGGCTGGATGTGGATGTCGAAGTCGGTGTACCAGTCCGGCAGCTCCACCTCGGCGTTCAGCACGAGCCTGCCCTTCGGCGCCGCCACCTCGCCCAGTTGGTCGACCAGGTCTGCGCGGCGGCTGATGACGGCGTCACCGGCCGTCTTCCACAGCATCTTCTGCTGCACCCGCTCAAGGTGGCTGAACCACGAGTAGAGGCTCAGGTTACGGAAACGCTCGCCGGCCTCCTCCACGGTCTGCGCGGGAGCGCCGTCGGTGCGGTACTCCTCGGCGAGGGCGGGGTAGAGCGTGTCGGCCCACCTCTTGCGCATCGCCAGGATGTAGTCCACGGTGGAGCGTTCGTCGAAGGTCAGGCGATCCTCAATATCGATCATGGTTCTCCTTCTGGGGGTCGAGCGGTGCCCCTCTACGGCGCCGCGTCGGGGTCGACGGGGAACGGTGGCGGTGTGGTCGGGGCGTGGTTCGGGGCGCGGTTCGGGGCGTGGTTCGGGGCGTGGTTCAGCGCGCATGGGCCAGCGCGGTCGCGCCGCTGACGGCATCGGTCAGGAAGGTGCCGGCGAGCCGTCCCTCATAGACCGCCTCCAGCGCGGTCCGCGGCGCGTTGGCGTCGCCGACGACGTGTACGCGGGGGGCCTCGGGCAGGGCGTCGAGCTCGCGGTAGAGCTCGTCCACGGCGGTGGGGGTGCCCGCGTCGACGATCGCGGTCACGCCCGGCATGGTCTCCACATCACCGCACAGGGTGTCGCGGAGGGTGAGCAGGCCGCCCTCGACGCCCTGCGGGACGCGCAGCGGGTGGACCTTGACCCCCAGTTCACCGAAGCGGTGGGTGAGCGCGAGCCTGGAGTACGTGGTGATGCGGGCCGAAAGCGAGGCGGTCGGGGAGAGCAGGTGCACCTTCGCCCCCAGCCCGGCCAGGTGCTCGGCGATCGACGCGGCGGGCCAGGCCCCCTCGTCGTCGCGGACGACGACGGTGCCGCGCAGCGGCGAGGCCGGGTCCTCCAGGGAGGCGACCGCCTGCCACAGGTCGAACACCGGAGGCCCGCCCGGCAACTCCCGCCGCCGGGGCCGCGAGCCCGTCGCCACGATGACGTCGTCGACGCCCTCGTGGCGACCTCCCGCGAGGAGGTCCGCCGCCTCGACGCGGTGCCCCAGCAGGATCGTGATCCGCTCGGCGGCGACGTCCCGGCTGAGTTCCGAGGTGAGCAGCGCGAGGCGCTCCCTGCCGGGTACCCGGGCGGCGATCGCCACCTGGCCGCCCAGCTCGGGGCTGGCCTCGGCGAGCGTCACGTCGTGGCCGGCGCGCCGGGCCGACAGCGCCGCCTCCATGCCCGCGGGACCGCCGCCGACGACGAGGACCCGGCGGGGACGGGCACCGGCGAGCGGCGACTCCGCCCTCGTCCGCCGCCACTCCCGTTCGGCGCCGACCTCGGGGTTGACCACGCAGGAGATCGGCAGGCTGCTCTCCAGCCGCCCGATGCAGCCCTGGTTGCAGGCCAGGCACGAGCGGGACTCGTGCGAACGGCCCTCCATCGCCTTGCGGACCAGGTGGGGGTCGGCGATGTGCGGCCGCGCCAGCCCCACGAGGTCGGCCTCACCGGAGGTGACCAGCTCGACGGCCTCGGAAAGGCTGTCGAGCCGGCACACCGCCAGCACGGCCAGGTCGGGGAAGCTCCGCTTGAACAGCGCGGCGTGGTGCCGGAACGGCGCGTGGCCGAAGCTCATGTCGGCCATCTGCGTCGCCAGCGAGTAGCTGCCGTGGTAGGCCGAGTGGCTGACGTGCACGTAGACGAGCGGGAACTCACCGCGCAGCAGCCCGACGACCTCCAGCATGTCCTGCGGCGTCAGACCGCCGGGCAGGAACTCGTCGGCGCTGATCCGCAGGCCCACCGGCAGGTCGGGCGCCTGCCGGGTCACCGAGGCGAGCACCTCGCGGGTGAGCCTGAGACGCCCGTCGAGGTCGCCACCGTAGCCGTCGGTCCTGGTGTTGGTGACCGGCGAGAGGAACTGCTGGAGCAGGTGGCCGTGGCCGAGATGGACCTCCACGCCGTCGTACCCGGCCTGGGCCATGCGGCGGGCGGCCGCGCCGAACGCGTCGACGACCGTGGCGATGTCACCGTGTCCCATCGCGTGCGGGACGTGCGCTCCGGCGGCCCACGGCACGTCGGCCGCCGACCAGGCCGCGGTGCGGGTCGCGTCCCCGGAGGCCTGCCGCCCCGCGTGCATGATCTGGGCGAAGATCCGGGCCCCCTCGGCCCGCACGGCCTCCGCGACCTCGGCGTAGGCCGGGATGGAGGAGTCGTCGAAGCTGCCCAGGCTGATGTGCCTGCCGGCGCTGGTGGGATGGACCCGCACCGCCTCGGTGATGATCAGTCCCACCCCGCCTCTGGCACGTTCCAGGTGGTAGGCGGTGTGCCGGGCGGTCGGGCGGTTGTCCAGGCCGAAATTGGTGGTGTGGCCGGGCACGAAAACCCGGTTGCGCAGCGACACCGGCCCCAGCCTGACGGGCGAGAACAGCGGTCCCGGATCCGGCATCGTCGCCCTTCTTTCTCTCGGTGGCGTGAATGTGACCGTGGGCACCCACTGGATCCCCATCGTTCCGTTCAGCGGTACGGCGTTCAGATGAACCGAACGGCGTGGAACGAACAGTAAGGAGTGACAAAGAGGGAGTCAATGGTTGATTTGAAATTCCGGGCAGCCGTAACATGCTTCTAACCCATCCCCAAAAAGACCTGATCCACCACCGCCGGTGCGGCACCCCGAACGGAAAGGACACACCGGTACGGCCCCTCGGACACCCTCGCCTTCGAGTCACGCGCCCCGCGAACCGCGCCGCCCTGACGCACGGCGTTCGGCACGCGGCGTTCGGCACGCGGCGATTCGTGTCGCGATGGCGCCGTCGGCAGGCCGGGCCCTTCGGTATCGCCCGCGGTGCTCGGCGGGCGACGACGTCATCGACTCCCGCGCCCCGCGGGCCACACCGCCGGGCGTGCCATCGGGCGTGCCGTCGTACGCGCGCTCGGAGTCGCGCGACGCTCAGCAGACCGTCACGTCGTCACGCCGTCGTCGGGCAGATTACTGACGGACCGTCGAGCCGCGGCGTTCCTTGCGGATGTGCAGCTGGGCGGGGACCCGGGTGCGCAGCTCGGCGACGTGGCTGACGATGCCGACCGCGCGGCCGTTGTCGCGCAGGCCGTCGAGGATGTCGAGCACCCCGTCGAGGGTGTCCTCGTCCAGGGTGCCGAAGCCCTCGTCGACGAAGAGCGTGCCGATGTCGACTCCCCCGGCCTCGGCGGTGACCACGTCGGCCAGGCCGAGGGCCAGGGCCAGGGAGGTGATGAAGCTCTCGCCGCCCGACAGGGTCGCCGGGTCGCGGCCGACGCCGGTCCAGCTGTCCAGGATGTGCAGGCCGAGCCCGCCGCCGGACCTGCTCCGGTCGCCGGCGGAGCGGTCGCGGTTGTGCTCCAGCAGGTAGCGCCCGCCCGACATGTGGTCGAGTCGCTCGTTGGCCGAGGCGACCACCTGGCTGAGGCGCTCGCCGAGCACGTACGAGGAGAGCCGCATCCGCCACCGGTTGTCGGCGGAGTTCCCGCCGGTCAGGGCGGCGAGCCGGTCGGCCAGGCGGTGCTGCTCGTCGGCGGGCCGCCAGCGTTCCAGGCAGGCGGCCAGTTCGATGCGGAGCGCGGCCAGCCGGGCCAGCCGGCCCTCGGCCTGGCTCCGCTCGGAGAGCAGGCGGGCATGGGCGGCGTCGGCCGCGTCCCGCGCCTCGCGCAGGCTCAAGAGGTCGGGTTCCGGCTCGGCGGCGGCGGCGACCAGCTCGGGGTCGGCGAGCATCGCGGCGACCGCGGCGCTCTCCGTGACGAGCTCGTGGAGACGGGCGGCCTTCTCCTCCCGGTCGGCGGGAGAGCGTACGGCCGCGCGGGCGTCGTCCAGCCCGAGGAAACCCGCCTCGACGACGGCGCTCAGCGCCCGGTCGCGGGCGGTCACCAGCTCGGCGGCGCTGACCCGCTCGTCCCTGACCGCCTCGACGGCCTCCCTGAGCAGTTCCGCCTCGTCGGCCAGCCGGTCCAGCCTGGCGGTCAGCGTCGGGTCCTGGCCGCGTGCCTCGTCGATGCGCCCGGCCAGCCGCTCGGCGTCGGCGCCGAGCCTTTCGACGTCCGTACGGCGGGCCGCCAGGTCGACGGCGAGTTCGCGTGAGCGTTCCCGGAGCCGCTCGGACTCGGCGGCGATCCCGGCCGCCTCCGCCGCCAGCACCGGCTCGGCCTCGGCCGACTCCCGGAGCGCGGCCAGCGCCCCCTCCGCCTCGGCGAGCTCGCCCGTGGCGTCGGATACGGCCAGGTCGGTCCGGGCGCTCGCCTCCCGGTGGGCCGCGGTGGCCTCGACGGCGTGGACGGCGGCGGCCAGAGCCGCGGAGAGACGCTCGGCCTCCGCCGCCAGGCGGTCGCGGCGAGCCTGGACCGTGAGGTCGTCGCCCCGGGCCCCGTCCAGGCGGGCGATCAGGCGCTCACGCTCGGCCTGCCATCCCGCCAGGCGGGCATGGCCTTCGGCGAGCCGCCGGGTGATCTCCTCGATCCGGGTTCTCGCGCCGTCCAGCTCGGCGGCGATCCGCTCCACCTCGGCGGCGAGGACGTCCTCGGCGCCTGCCGTGGAGGTCAGCGCCTCCAGTTCCCGTCCGGCCTCGGCGAGGGCCTCCCCCGCCCGTTCCCCGGTCTCCTCCCCCGCGACGGCGAGGACCTCGTCGAGGCGGGAGAGCAGCACCGTGACCGTGGTCTCCGCACCCCGGCGCCGTTCCTGGGCCGCCTCGTAGGCGCCCTGGGCCACGCGCTCGTCCTCGGCGGTGTGCGCCTCGTCGGCCGGGGCGGCGGGAGCGGGGTGGTCGGGCGAACCGCACACCGCGCAGGGGTCGCCAGGGGCGAGCTTGGCGGCGAGCTCGGCGGCCATGCCCTCGATCCTGGACCGCTGGATGTCCTGGTAGCGGTCGCGGAGCGTCTGCGCGAGGTCGGTGGTCTCGACCTGAGCGGCGCGCGCGACCTCCAGCTCGGCGCTGAGCGCCTCGCGGCGTCCCTCCGCCGCGGCGGACGGCCAGCCCTGGTCGAGCATCTCGCGCAGCGCGATCTCCGGTGCGAGCTCCTCCCAGCGCGTCGGCCGGCCGATC
>NZ_JBEXUE010000165.1:0-19164 GCF_040614275.1 Streptosporangium sp. NPDC006013 | reverse complement strand
CGTGACCCTGCAGATCCGCCAGGTCAGCGGGCACGACCCGGTCGCCGTGCAACTCGCGGCCATCCCCGAGGTGCTGGAGGTGCACACGATCACCGCGCCCCGACACGCGTACCGGACGTGGCTCCGGCACTCCCGCGCGGCACTCCGGCACGGCCAGCGAGCACCGGTCGGCGAACCCGCACCGCCCTGCCGCCGCGTCGTGCGCGGGGACGGCCCCCGGCACTGAGGGGATCACCGCGAGCCGCCGGTCCGCGGGCGGCTCGGCCGCCAGCAGCGCCCTGGTGTACGGGTGGAACTGCTCATGCCGCACGGCCGCCGCACGGCCGGTCTCCATGACCCGTCCCGCGTACATCACCATGACCCGGTCACAGGTGGAGAAGGCCAGGCGCAGGTCGTGGGTGATGAGGACGAACGCCATGTCCCGTTCGCGCTGGACACGCCGGATGAGGGAAAGGACCTCGCGCTGGGTGGTGGCGTCGAGCGCGGTCGTCGGCTCGTCGGCGACCAGCACCTGCGGCCCTCCGGCCAGCGCGGCGGCCAGCCCGATCCGCTGGCGCATGCCGCCGGACAGCTGGAAGGGGTAGCGCCCCGCGACATTCGCCGGCAGACCCACCTCCGCCAGCAGCCGCGGCACCTCGACGGCCGCGTCCGCGCCCTTCGGCAACCCGTCGGCGATCTGGCGCCCGGCCCGGCGCAACGGGTTGAGCAGGGTGAACGGGTCCTGCATGAGGAGGGAGACCACGCCGCCGCGCTGCCGCCGCCGGGCACGCGGGTCGTCGTCCACCCGCTCGCCCGCGATGCGCACCCGCCCCGTGGCCTCCAGCCCCTGAGGCAGCAGGCCGAGCATCGCACGGACCGTGAGGGACTTGCCCGAACCCGACTCCCCCACGATGGCGACCGACTCTCCGGCCGCTACCTCGAACGACACCTCCGACAGGAGGGTCCGCCCGGTGGAGGGTTGCCGGACCTTGATTCCCTCGACCCGGATCGCGGGCTCGGCGGTCGCCCCGGTTCCGGTGGACTCCTTCATCTCAACGTGCCCTTCCCCGGCGATCGACGCGTTCGTGGAGCCAGTCACCGACGATGTTCAGCGCGGCGGCCGTGAGGATGATGGCGAGGCCGGGGGCGACCACTGCCCAGGGGTTGACGAGCAGTTGGGCCCGATTGTCCGCCAGGGTGCGCCCCCAGTCGGGCGAGCCCGCGGGCACCCCCAGGCCGAGGAAGGACAGCGAGGCCAGGGACACCAGGGCGTAGGCGAAGTTGAGAAACCCGTTGGCCAGCGTGACCGAGGCGATGTTGGGCCAGATCTGCCTCGTCATGATCCGCCACGCGGAGAGGTTCTTGAGCAGTGCCGCCTCGACGTAGGGGCGGTGCCGCTGTTCGAGCACGGCCCCGCGCACCACCCTCGTGTCGGTGGGGGCGAACAGCACGACGAGCACGGCGACCGCCAGGCCGTACCCTCCGCCCAGTACCCCGGCGACGACGATCGCCACCAGCAGGGCGGGCAGGGAGAACATCAGGTCCGCCCAGCGCATGGCCAGCGCGTCGGCCCAGCCGCCGAAGTATCCGGCGGGCAACCCGATGAGGTTGCCGATCAGCATCGACCCGGCGGCGACGCACAGCGCGCCGGGAACGGCCGTACGGGCTCCCGCGACGAGTAGTTCCAGCACGTCGCGGCCAAGGTCGTCGGTGCCGAGCGGATGGCCTGGCGCGGGGCCGGTGATGCCGAGCACGAGGTCCTGGTCGGTCGCGCCGGGCACCAGCCAGGGCGAGAGCACCGCGGCCACGGCCACGGCGAGCAGGACGGCCAGCGCGCCGGCCACGGCCACCTGGGGACGGCGCCGCGCGACCGCCGGAAAACGGCCTCTCACGGTGCCCCCTCAGGCGAGATACAGCGAATCACGGCAGCCTCCCACCCGACACGACAGCGTGCCCGCCCGTGGGGCTCACGATGTCCTCCCGCCGAACCGGACCCGGGGGTCGGCCACCGAGTAGCCGATGTCCACCAGCAGGTTGACCGCGACGATGAGCAGGGTGAACAGCAGCCCGAGCGCCTGGACGGCCGGGACGTCCTTGAAGGTGACCGAGTCGACGAGCAGCGATCCGAGACCGGGAAGCGCGAACGTCACCTCGACCAGCACGGTCCCGGCCAGCATGCCGGTCACGATGAGCCCGGCCGCGGTGAGGATGGGGACCAGCGAGTTGCGCAGCGCGTATCCGAGGACGGCCGCGCCGCCCAGGCCACGCGCGCGGGCGAAGACCACGTAGTCCTGGTCAAGCTCGCGGATGAGCGCCGCCCTGCTGAAGCGGACGAACATGCCCACGGCGCCGACGGCCAGCGCGACCGCGGGCAGCGTGAGGTGCCACGCCTGGTCGGCCAGGCCCTCGCCCGTCCCGTACACGGGAAACCAGCCGAGCCCCGCGGCGAACACCACGAGCAACAGCAGCCCGACCGCGAAGGGCGGGGCGCTCAACCCCACCACACCGGCGGTGACGACGAGGCGATCGGCGGCCCGGCCCCGCCGCAGCGCCCCGACCACGCCCAGCGGAACCCCCACGAGCAGGGCGAGCAGCGCACCGTACCCGACGAGCGCCAGGGTGAGCGGCAGCCGCTGGCCGATCATGTCGGCGACCGGCATCCCGGTCCTGACCGAGGTCCCGAGGTCGCCGTGGAGGACGCCGCCGAGCCAGCGCAGGTACTGCGCGGGCAGCGGCTCGTCGAGGTGGTAGCGGGCCTGGATCGCCGCGATGGTCTCCGGGGTGGCGGGGCGGGTGCCCAGCAGGGTCTGCTGGACCGAGCCGGGGGCGAGATAGAGCAGACCGAATATGCCGACCGACAGCAACGCGACGACGACGACGGTGCCCGCGAACCTGCGCAGCAGGAAGAGAACCCGGTCACGCCCCGCCATCAGAGCACCCCGTTCCCGGTCAGCCACGCGACCACGCGCTCCGCCGCGTCCCCGCGGTGCGCTCCCTCCGTCAGCTCGTGGCCCTCCCGAGGGTAGACGACCAGCTGGGTCCGGACGCCGGCCGCGGACCAGGCACGATAGAGCTGCTCCGCCTGCCCGACGGGGGTGGTGCGATCCTCGGCCCCGTGCAGGATCAGCGTCGGTGTGGTGACCCCGGCCGCGTGGCACACCGGCGAGCGGGCGGCGAGAAACTCCCTGCCCTGGGGCGTGGCGGGGTCGGCCCCTCGGTGGTAGAGGAGGTCGAAGCCGCCACCGAGGTTGCTCGCGGTGGCGAAGCTGAGCCAGTCGCTCACCCCGGACATCACCACGGCTGCCCGGAACCGGCCGGTTCGGGTCACCGCCCACGCGCTCAGGTAGCCGCCGTAGCTGAGCCCCATGACCGCCATCCGCTCCGGGTCCGCGACTCCGGCCGCGACGAGGTGGTCCACACCCGCGAGGACGTCGCCCAAGTCGTCCTCGCCGAATCGCCCGATGACCCGGCGCGCGTACTCCTGGCCGCGCCCGCTGCTCCCGCGCGGGTTCGGCAGCAGTACGGCCGCCCCCGCGTGCGCGAGCGCGGCGGCGAGCCCGCCGGACTCGGCCGGCGCGAAGGCGGTGGACCACAGCCAGGTCGGCCCTCCATGCACGATCACCACCAGCGGCGACGGTCCCGCCCCGGTCCCGCCGGTTCCCGTGGGGCCGGCGGGACCGCTGGACGGGGAGAGGTTCGGGGAAACGGCGGGATCGACGGTGACGGCGGGTGAGATCGGCGACCTCCGCAGCAGGAGACCTTGGACGGCGAGGCCGTCCTGGCCGGTCCAGGAGACCTCCTCCTGGTGCACGGCGAGCGGCGCCAGCGCGGCGTTGAGATCGGTGACCTGGCGCCAGTCGCCCTTGGCCACCTGGGCGACCGCCACCTCTGGGGGGCATTCGGCCGTCTCCCATACGGCGACGGCGAGCGCACCGGTGCGATCCACCGAGAGTGACGGTTGCCCGTCGCGCCCGCCCAGGGTTCCCCAGGAGGTCCAGCGGGTCAGCGGGCGGCCGTCGGCGGTCAGGGTACCGCCGTGCGTGCCGGTACCCGACCACCCGGCGAACCACAGGGTGTCCTCGTCCAGCCAGCCCAGATCGGTGACGTCGTCGACGGCGGCCAGTGGCGTCGCCTCCCCGGTGACGAGGTCGACGCGGATGATCCGCCCGGAGACGATGGAGAGCCCCTCGACCACGACGGCGGTACGCCCGCCGGGCGCCAGCCGGGGGCGGCTGAGCTGCCAGGAGGTGCGCAGCAGGGTCCGGGGTTCACCACTCTCGGGATCGACCAGGTCGAGGGCGGGCCGGTAGTACCCGGCGGGCGTCTCGTCGGCCGAGGTGACGGCCAGTACGACGCCGTCCCGCCAATCGGCGTCCCACACGGTCAGGCCGCGCAGCGGCACCGGCCGCAGCTCCCCGTCGCCCACCCGTGCCCACGCGAGCCGCCTGCGCCTGTCGCCCGGCGTGCGGACGAAGGGATCGGTCTCGTCGCGGACCCGGAGGCCGAGGTGGCTGCCGTCGCGCTCGCTGCCGGGGTCGGCGAACCGCACGAGCACGGTACCGTCACCACCGGGGACGAGGTCCTCGATCTCCCCTCCCACCCGGACCCGCCAGGCGGGGACCGGATCGCCGGGTGAACGGACCTCGACGTGGTCGAGGTCAGGGCCGTCACCGGCGGCGAGCAGCAGCCTCCCGTCCGGCAGCCACCGCGTCAACGCGTGCCATTCCGTCCCCGTGCCCGCCACGGGAACGGGCACCGGGACCGGTCCTCGGCTCCCGCCCTCGGCTCCGGACAGGTCGAGTACGTGTGCGACGGGACGGCCGTCCGGGCGCGGAAGAACGCAGGCGACGCGGGCCCCCTCCGGATCCAGCACCACGGCTTCGGGCACGCGCAGACCGGCGAGTGCGGCGTACGCCTCCAGCGCCGCGGTCATGAGCGGGTGGTGATCTCGGTGGCCCAGGGACCGACGAAGAAGTAGGGCCCGAACTCGCCGGTCCCCACGCCGGGGCCGAACGCCGTCGCCGCCTCTCCCCACCAGAGCGGCTGGTACGGGACGTCACCCGCGGCCTTGACCAGCGCCTCCCCGAGAAGCCTGCCGCGTGCCGTGTCGTCGGTTCCGGTCTTCGCCTCGTCGAGCAGCCCGGTCACCTCGGCATTGGCGTATTCGGCGATGTTCGTGCCGTTCACACCGGTGGCGGCGCCGTTCAGGAGCTGCTGGATGTACTCCGCGGGGTCGCCCGTGGTGGCGAAGTACCAGCCCAGGTAGACGCCGGAGGCGTGCTTGCCGAGCTCGGCGATCCACTGCTCCAGCGGGACCTCCTTGACCTCAAGGGTGATGCCGATGCCCTTGAGGTTCTCGGCGAGGGTCAGTGCGGCCCTGCCGAGTTGCGGCCCGCTGTTCGGGTAGGTCAGCACGTCGGCGAAGCCGCCGGGCACCGAGGAGGCGGCCAGTTCGGCACGTGCCTTGGCCAGGTCGAACCCGTACTGCGGAATGCTCGCGTACAGGTTCTCCACCTCCGCCGCACCGAGCACGCCGCCCCACTGGGCGGGGTCGGTGAGCGTGGTGGCCACCCTGCCGTGACCGCGCAGCACGCTGCGGAGGATTCCCTCCCTGTCGACGGCGTGGGCGACCGCCCTGCGGACGTGGACGTCGTCCCACGGCTTCTTGGCGGTGTTGAAGGCGAGCGTGACGAGGGAGCGATCACTCGCCGCCTTCACCTCGACACCGGGCAGCCCCTTCCACTGGTCGATCTGCTCGGCGGGCACGTTCAGCGCCACGTCGACGGACCCGCCGCGCATGGCGAGGAGCCTGGTCGACTCCTCGGGAACGAAGTCGATTTCAATCCGGCGGTACGGGGCCTTGCCTCCCCACCAGGCGTCGTTGCGCTCCAGCGTCACGTGCGAGTCGGGGGCGAACTCCGTCACCCGGTACGGGCCCGTGCCCAGGATCTTCGCGGTGGGAGTGCCGATGCCGTCGCCGGAGACCTCGATGAACTTCCTGCTCGTGACCATGAGGGTGCCCGGCGAGGGCGTCCAGGCGAACGAGGCGTCGGGCCGCTTCAGCGTGATCGTGACCTCGGCCGGCCCGCTCGCGTCGATCTTCTTCACGTTGGCGTACGCGTACGCGAAGGCCGAGGTGGAGCCCTTTCGCGCGTGCAGGTCGAGGCTGGCCACGACGTCGTCCGCGGTCAGCGGCGTCCCGTCGGAGAAGGTCACGCCCTGGCGGATGGCGTAGACATAGGTCGTCGCGTCCTTCCTGGTCCAGGACTCGGCGAGCGATGGCTGGAGGCTGCCGTCGCGCCCCACCCCGACGAGCGCCTCCTGGCACAGGAGCGCGACGACGTAGTTCATGATGCCCGCCTCCTTGCTCGCATCGAGCGAGCCGAGGGAGGAGGGCAGCGCGACCTTGAGGATGTCAAGGGACTTCGCCGCCCCAGCCGAGCCCCCGGCCACCGGTTCGGGCGACCCGCAGGCCGCGGCGAGGCCGGGGACGGCGGCCAGGCCGCTCACGATGGCGATGGATCTCAGCAGGGACCGTCGGGTGAGAGCGACGTCGGGGAGCTCGGTCACAGGGACCCACTTTCGTGCGACCAGCCAGCCCGCTCAGCTGCTGTGTCTACCATTAACATCCACTTGGCTAGTGAGAATATTCACTGGTCGTCGTTCACGTCAAACCCACCTTTCGAATAGGGAATCCATGTCCTCCCTCACCGTCTACAGCGCTCCGTGGTGCGGTCACTGCCACCGGCTGAAGGCCGCGCTCACCCGCGCGGAGATCCCCTTCGTCGAGGTGGACGTCGACCGGACGCCCGGCGCGATCGAGCTCATCACCGACCTCGGCGGCGGCTCCTGGCTGATCCCCACCGTGCTCCTCCCCGACGGATCCGCTCTGGTCAATCCCAGCGTGCGGGAGATCGAAGCCCGGCTGGCCTGACCGGTCGCCGCTCCGTCGGGGAGGGGCACGGTCAGGCCAGCAGGGGTTCGAGCAGCAGGATCACGCCGAAGAGGGCGAACGCGGCGGCGGCGCCGTACCTGATGATCTTCTCCGGCAGGTGCTTGCCGAGCATCCGTCCGACCAGGATGGCCAGGGCGTCGGCAGCGACCATGCCGACGGTCGAGCCGATCCAGGTGCCGAACCAGCCGTGCTGGGTGGCGAGGGTGATGGTGGCGAGCATGGTCTTGTCGCCCAGCTCGGCGAGGAAGAAGGCGACGGTTACGGCGATGATCGCCGATCGGGTGGTGCGCTGCGCCTTCTGGGCCTCCTCGTCCGTCAGCTCGTCCCCGCGCAGCGTCCACAGGGCGAAGCCGAGGAAGGCGATTCCGGCGATGATCGTGATCGCCGTGGTGGGGAGGAGGTCACCGGCCAGCCCGCCGAGACCGACACTGAGCAGGTGGACCACCGCGGTGGCCAGGGTGATTCCGGCGAGGACCGGCCACGGCTTGAACCGGGTGGCGAAGGTCATGGCCATGAGCTGGCTCTTGTCGCCCAACTCCGCGACGAAGATCACAACAAGACTGATCCAGAACGCTTCCAATGGAGGGTGCCCTTCCCGCGCGTGCGGCCGGGCTGAAGGGGGCACCCGGGGAGTTTCGGGCACGACTTCGGCCCGGCGGCATCGATGATTGCCTACCAGGCCGAAGGTCTCGTCCGCCCCGGAGCCGTGAGAGAACGGCCGAATCCGAGGCCCGCGCGACCGGGCGCCCTGGGGCGCCAGTATGTCGATCACGCGATTGGGACTACTCCCCTTCGGGTGTTTCCATCAGACCATAGCAGCCGGGGCAGAATGCTCATTCCCAGGTCCTGCCGCTGCCCCGGAGACCGACGCCCTCGCAGGCCGGCCCCCTGGCGATCCGGCTCCTCAGAGCTCAGAGGCGAGTGCCGACCATCACGGGCTCGTTGACGAGGGTGACGCCGAATTTCTCGAAGACCCCGTCCCTGACCTCGCGGGCGAGGTCGAGAAGCTCCTCGGTCGAGGCCGACATTTCCGGATTTGTCATTGCAAGGGTGTGCTTGGTGGAGATGCGTGCCGGGCCGCGCCGGTATCCCTTCGGGAACCCGGCGTTCTCGATCAACCATGCCGCCGGGACCTTGACCGCCCCGTCCGGCATGTCCCAGCGGGGGAACCCCGGCGCCCGCAGTTCCAGCTCGGCGGCCTGTCCGCCGGTCAGGATCGGGTTGGTGAAGAACGACCCCGCGCTGCGGGTGTCCGGGTCGGCCGCGTCCAGGACCATGCCCTTGCCCGCGCGCAACTCCAGCACCGCCGCGCGAGCCCGCGCCAGCGGTACCCGATCGCCCAGCGCGACACCCAGCCGGACCGCCAGCTCCCGGTAGGCGATCGGACCGGACAGCGCGTCGCCGGCCAGCTCGTAGGTGACCGCGAGCACTACGTGCCGCCCGAGTTCCTCCTTGAACGCGCTGTGCCGGTAGGCGAACCCGCACTCCCGCGCGGTCAGGTCCCGCACCTCGCCGCTCCGGCGGTCGTAGACCCGGACAGCGATGATCGTCTGGGAGACGTCCTGCCCGTAGGCGCCGACGTTCTGGATCGGTGTGGACCCGACCAGCCCGGGGATGCCGGACAGGCACTCCACTCCCGAGCGGCCCTCCGCCCCCACGCGCTCGACCAGTGAGTCCCAGTCCTCGCCCGCCTGCGCGATGACCCGGTCCCCGTCGATCTCGACGCCCTGGGAGGCGACACGCACGACCAGGCCGTCGAACCCCTCGTCGGAGACGACCAGGTTGCTGCCGCCGCCGAGCACGAGCACCGGCTCGCCCGCCCGGTCGGCCTCGGCCACCAGCTCGACGATCTCCTCGGCCGACCCGGCCTCCACGAACGCCCTGGCCGCTCCGCCCAGCCCAAGCGTCGTGTACGGCGCCAGCCGTACCCCTGCCACCCGCTCCGTCATACGCTTCCCCACACCCGGCAGAAATCCGCGACCAGCCTACGGGGAGCGCAGCAGCCTCAGCACCCGGTCGTAGGTCCGCCGCGACTCCCTGTCGCGATATTCGGGGTCGACGTCGTCCTGACCGCGGTGCCGCTCCTGATGGACCGGGAGGTCCTTGCCCAGGCCGACCAGGATGCCGGGGAGCCCGAGCGAGAACTCCAGGTCGGCGTTGCGGTAGTAACGGGCCTCGGTGGGGAAGCCGCCCGCGGCGAGCACCGTGTCGCGCCTGACCGCGATCAGGTGGCCGAGCAGTGCCCGGACCTCGCCTGGCTCGGCCTCCAGCCACTCCTGACCGTCCTCGCGAGGGTTCACGCCCTTCCAGCCCGCCGCGGTGACGTCGTCGTCCAGCGCCTTGACCAGCGGGGTGATGGCGTCGCCTTCCAGGATCATCGAGGTGTCCATGACGACGTGCACGTCAGAGGTGTCGAGACGGAGTAGCTTGTCACGGCTCTCCCCCCATCCGGCGGAGCCGCCCCTCCAGTGCGGGAGCTCGGCCACATGCCATGCCTCCACCCGATGGGGGAACTCCCGCACCAGCTCCTGCAGGACGGCTCCGGCTCCGTCCAGGTTCCCCAGGTCGAGGGCGAGGATCCTGGCCTCCGTACGGGCGACCAGGGCGCGTACGCACTCGCGCAGCTCTTCTGGCCGGCCGTCGACCAGCAGCGCGACGGTCACCGTCGAGTGCGCGGCCCTCGGCTCCTCGACCTCGGCGGGGGCGACGATGGTCTCGTCGAGCCGGGAGACCGACAGGCTGGCGTCCCAGAGCAACTGGGAGGAGACCATCCACTCGGGATGACCGTGGAGATCGTCCGACCGGCCGACCAGCTCGGAGCCCTCGGGCCTCGGCCGGGGTGCCGCCTCGGTCCCGGCGACCCGCTCCGCGTCCAGGGCTCCGAGCCGCCCGGGGTGACGCCCCGGATCCGCGGCCTCGGCGACCTGTCCGGCATCGGCGGATCCGTCCCGCCCGCGGGCTGCGTCTTCGGTGCCGGTGTCCGCGGAGGTACCCGGCCGCGCACCGGAACCGTCCCGCCCGGCCGCTGGGGAACCCTCGCGCCTCCCGGCAGCCGAGGCGTCCTCGGGCAGGGAACGGAGCGTGGGCCACGCCTCGAAGGGGGGTACGGGGATGAGCTCGAAGCCGACCGCGGTGTCCTGGACGAGCCAGCCCTCAGCTCTGATCTCGTCGCGGAGCGCGTCGGCCATGGCATGGTCGTGCTCGGCTCGCGCCCTGGCCCACCGCTCGGCCAGGTTGGTCACGTCAGGTGGTACTTCGCTCATGCTGGGGACGCTACCCACGGACCGGGAGAAGATTCGGCCCCGGCCCGCGAGCATGCCCTCGCCCGGCGACCACTACGACAGCTGGACCACCGCGCGGGCCTTGGACAGGACCCGGGAGTCGTTGGACCTGGCGGTCAGGACGACCACCACGCGCTTGTCCTCAAGCTTCTCCTCGATGAGCCCGCTCACCGTGATCACGGCGCCCTGGTCGTCATCCGGGACGACGACCATGGAGGAGAACCGCACCCCGTAGTCGACGACCGCGCCCGGGTCTCCCGCCCAGTCGGTGACGAACCGTCCGCCCTGGGCCATGGTGAACATGCCGTGGGCGATGACGTCCGGCAGCCCGACGGTCTTGGCGAAGCGCTCGTTCCAGTGGATGGGGTTGAAGTCGCCGGACGCCCCGGCGTACATCACCAGGCTGGCGCGGCGCACCGAGTATTCGGCGGGCGGGATCTCCTGACCCGCCTCGACCTCGTCGTACTTGACAGTCGCGGCCATCTCAGCCCGCCCCTCCACGCTCGAC
Source organism: Streptosporangium sp. NPDC006013 (assembly GCF_040614275.1). Taxonomy (NCBI): domain Bacteria; kingdom Bacillati; phylum Actinomycetota; class Actinomycetes; order Streptosporangiales; family Streptosporangiaceae; genus Streptosporangium; species Streptosporangium sp. NPDC006013. The sequence continues at coordinate 8,441 of NZ_JBEXUE010000165.1, read as the reverse complement.
GATGGTGCTGTAGGTCGTGCACACGGACTCGCCGTCGACGGTGCTGACCTCGCTCCTGACGGTGATCAGCCCGTTGCGGCCGGCGCTGCGGATGTCGGTCACGGTGGAGACGCTGACCAGCTCGTCCCCGGCGTGGATCGGCCGCCGGTACTCGAAACGCTGCTCGCCGTGGACCACCATGGCGAAGTTCAGGCCGAGCTCGGGGTCGGTCAGGATCGACCCCCCGGCCAGGCCGAACACGATGGGGAAGGTCGGCGGGGCGATCACGTCGGGGTGCCCGGCCGCCTGGGCGGCCTCCCGGTCCCGGTAGATCGGGTTGTCGTCGCCGATCGCGGCGGCGAACTCTTTGATCTTCACACGGCTGACCTCGTACGGCGAGGAGGGCGCGGACGCCCGCCCGACGAAGTCACGGTTCAAGGCCATCGTGCTCCTTTGCGGATACCGAGCCGGCGAGGCCGGAACCGGTGGGTCAGGCCGACAGTAACAGAACAAGATTCCAGGGTGTGCCCTCGGGGCCACCCCGAAACCGTAGCCCGAAGCCACTACGGCCCCGCCTGTCCGCCGCGGTCAACACCCGAGCGGAAAAACTGTGCGGATACGACAAACCGGCGCCCGCCTGAGGACGCCGGTTTTCGTGGAGTATGTGCGTGCCCATCAGACACTCATCTCCCACCGGAGCGGGAGGCTTCGCGGACTAGCGAGTCTCGCGGTGCGCCTGGTGCGTCTTGCAGTTCGGGCAGTACTTCTTCAGCTCAAGCCGATCCGGGTCGTTGCGCCGGTTCTTCCGCGTGATGTAGTTGCGGTGCTTGCACTCCTGGCAGGCCAGCGTGATCTTCGGCCTAACGTCGGTGGCAGCCACTTGGGAGTGCCTTTCTACGTTCGGGACAGTGGACAACCCACGACAGAGCCCCTCTTGCGGGAGGGGACCCGGGTGGGTAGTAGCGGAGGCCGGACTTGAACCGGCGACACAACGATTATGAGCCGTTTGCTCTGCCTGACTGAGCTACTCCGCCTTGAGGCCGATGGAATCGACCGACCTCGCAAGGATACCCGACCCGCAGAGTGCCTACGTACTTGTGCAGGTCAGGGCGACCTCTTCTGGGTTACCCCAGTATGCCCGTTCACGCGTCGGGAACCTTGAGTGTTTTCTGGCCGGCCTAAAGGCCGACCAAGCCGAAAGCCCCAACCCGGAGGTCAGGGCTTTTAGGCTGTTGAGCCCCTTTACGGAATCGAACCGTAGACCTTCTCCTTACCATGGAGACGCTCTGCCGACTGAGCTAAAGGGGCCTGTCCGTGTCGCTCTCGCTTGCGGACAGGTGTAACCATACACGGCTCCGGAGCGGGATGCGAAATCAATCGAGGACCGTCCGGATCACCACACGTCCTCCCCCGGGGATCCCCTCAAACCGCCGCCGGCGCCCCGGATCCGGCCGCCGCCCGGGAGCCCCCGGCGGCCGCCACGACGGGCACCGGGCGGCGGCGGAGGCGCGCCCTCGCCAAGTCCGCCGCGTCGGGGCTGATCGCACTACCAAGTAGCTGCCAAGTAGCTCATAAGAGGGCTGCCGCATCGTGGTCGGGTAAGCGCCCGCACCGCCTAAGGAGCCTCCGAGATGACCCCGGAACTGCTGGGATTCCAGATCACCCACCGCGCCATGCGCGCCGACACCCGCCGCCTCGCCGACCTCACGGCCCAGCTGACCGAGGGACGGCAGGTGACCGATCCGGCGCGCGCCCGCGCCATCGCCGAATTCATCACGACCCTGAACCAGGGCATCCACCATCACCACACGATGGAGGACGAGGTGCTCTGGCCCGTCCTCGAACGGTCCGCCGGAGTCGAGCTGGACCTGCGCGACCTCAGTGACGACCACGCCGACCTCGACCCGCTGCTGGCCGAGATCAACGGCCAGGCCGCCGCGTTCGCCTCGACCGGCGACGCCTCCGCACTCGCCAAGTCCCTCACCCGGCTGGCCGACATGCTCGACGAGCACATCACCGAAGAGGAGCGGCTACTCTTCCCGATCATCAAGCAGTACGTGTCCGTCGCCGACTGGGAGATGGTCGAGACGGCGGTACGCAAGGGCGGGAACGTCAAGCTCGATCTGCCGAGGATCGAGCAGTACGCCAGGCCCGACGAGCTGGCCCGGCTGCGCAAGCTCGCCGGTCCCATGCTGACGCTGATGATCTCCCTGTTCCGGCGCGGCCACCGGCGCCGTCAGCGGCTCGTCTTCGGCCCCCTCGCCGACCTCTGATCCGGGCCGCACCGCCATGCCGTCCCGGAGCGTCCGCCCGCGCGGCATGATCCGGATCATGCCCACGGATCCGTGTGTGATCCGGTGCCGGGCCCGGTGTGCCCGCTCCCGCCCCGAGCGGGCCGCCTACGCCCGGTTCGGGCCTCCCGCCGGGGTCTGGCCCCCACTCCCCGCGAGTGCCTCCGCCGCCCTGCGCGCCCAGTGCGGCGAGCCGACCCGCTCGGCGACCCGCACCGCCTGCTCGTAGTGGGTACTCGCGTCGTGTCCGAGGAAGGCCGCCAGGTCGCCCAGGATCAGGGCGACCGGCCCCAGCGTGATCGACCCGGAGTGCATCCCGGCCAGCTCACCGTCCCAGGGCAACAGCGTCCGGTAGCAGCGTTCGGCCACCGTCCGGTCGCCCAGCGCGATCGCGCTCTCCCCGCGCAGTCCCTGCCAGATGAGCCAGTAGTAGTCCCGGTTGGGCTCCTGGTCGGGCCTCCAGTAGGCGCGTGCCTCATCCACCCTGCCCTCGGCGACCAGCGCCCGGACGACGATGTCCGCCAGCCCCTCGGGAACGAAGGAGTACAGCGTCAGCAGCTCCGCCATGTCCTGCGGCACGCCGCCCGCCAGCCGGGCCACGAACCTGCCCAGGGCGCCGATGATGTGGGCGACGGCCCCGCCCGCGGCCACCATCCGCTCGCCGATCGCCAGGTAGGACCGTTCCGCGCCCTCGAAGTCGCCCTTGACCAGCATGACCAGGGTGTCGAGCATGGACAGCACGCTCAGCGCCAGCCCGAGCTGGCCGGTGGTGGAGTGCTCCAGGGCCCGGTCCGCGTGCCGCCTGGCCACGGCCAGGTCGCAGCGGCCCAGGCTGACCATGGACAGGGCGTGGTGCCCCTGCATCGCGTACCCGGGCAGCCCGTCGCGGTCGCCCAGCTCGACCAGCTCCCGGCCCAGCACCTCCAGCTCGTCACGGCGGTCCGGGGTCAGCAGCACGAAGTAGCGGGCGTTCAGGGCCAGGCCGAGGAGGTCGCTGCGGCCCAGCCGCCGGGCGATCACGATCGCCTCGGCGCTGTAGGCCAGGCAGCGCTCGTCGTCGTGCCCTTCCAGCTCGAAGACGAGCGTGGCCAGCAGCCGGCAGCGGGTCTCGTCGTCGGCCCCGTCCAGCGCCTGCACCAGCGCGTCGACGAGTGGCTGGTCCACGTTCCTGTCCGGCTGGATCGACCAGGTCACCGGGGCGTCGTAGGCGGTCAGCGCCCGGTTCAGACCGTCGCCCAGCCGTCGCGCGAGGGCTATGGCCCGCTCGCGGTTCTCCCTGGCGGCCAGCACGTTGCCCTCGTGCGCCTGGACCCGCACCAGCGAGCAGAGCAGGTCGAGCCGGAGCGCGTCGTCGGCGGTGAGGTGCAGCGCCCCCCGGTAGAACGTCCCGGCCTCCCGGTAGGAGTGCATGCCGCGCGCCTGCTCGGCCGCCGCCCTGGCGTAGGACACCACCCGCTCCGCTGAGACCGTGGTGGCCGCGGCGAGCGCGTGGTGGGCCAGCGCGGTGACCTCTCCCGGCCTGACCCGTTCCAGCGCGCCGACGACCCTGCCGTGCAGGCGAACCCGGCGCAGTCCCGGCGTGTCCTCGTACAGCGTCTCCCTGACGAGGACGTGGGCGAAGCGCACCCGGCCCGGCGCGGGCTCGGTCAGCAGCCCGGTCAGCACACCCGCCTCCAGCGCTTCGAGCACGGCGTCCTCGTCGGAGCCGTCCAGGGCGAGCAGCACGTCGACGTCGACGTCCCGCCCGATGACGGCCGCGTCCCGCAGGGTTCTCTGCGCCACCGCGGGCAGCCGGGCGATCCTGCGCCTGATCAGGTCGCGCACGCCCGGCGGCAGCGCGCGGGCGGCCGAGGTGCCGTCCGTGGTGATCAGCCGCGCGGTCTCGCAGACGAACAGCGGGTTGCCGCCGGTGCGCTCGGCCACGGTCCGCGCGGTCACCGCGTCCACCTCCCGGCCCGAGCGCTCACGCAGCAGCAGCGCCACGTCCTCGTCGCCGAGCCCGTGCAGGTCGAGCCGGTGGGTGTCGCGCCCGGCCAGGGCCGCCCAGGTCGCCCCCAGGTGGTCGACGGCCTCGGTGGGCCGGTAGGTCGCGACGATCATGATGTCGGCCTCGGCGGCGCCCGTGGCGAGGTGGCGCAGGAGCTGGAGCGTCTCGCTGTCGGCCCGGTGCACGTCCTCCATGACCACCAGCAGCCGGGTGCCCTGCCCGACGATCCGGGACAGGTAGTCACCCACCGCCCGGGCCAGTAGGAACGGTCCGGCCGGCGGGGCGTCGTCGTCCAGCAGCGGCGCCAGCCGGGCGGCCAGGTCGTCTCGGGGCGGCCGGTCCGCGGCCAGGGCGCGCAGCACCTCGCTCCACGCCCAGGCGGGCGGCGCCCCGCCCTCGGTCTCCGGGCACTGCCCGGTCGCGGTCAGCCAGCCACGTGCCGCCTGCCGCCTGGCGAAGGCCGCGGCCAGCGCGCTCTTGCCCGCTCCGGGGTCTCCGCCCAGCCAGACCGTGCGCAGCCCGCCCCGGTCGGCGACCGCCTGCAGCGTCGCCATCTCCTCGGTACGGCCCACGAGGTCGGGTACGGGGGCGGTGGCGAGGTCCGGCGCGTCCAGGTCTCGCTCAGGCCCGTCCTGCTCCGGCTCCCCCACGGCGGCCCCATCGGCACCGGAGGCAGGCGTGGCCGGGCGGTTCAGTGAGTCGGCGTGGGCCAGGATGTCACCCTCCAGCGCGCGCAGCGCGGGACCAGGGTCCACCCCCAGCTCGTCGGCGAGGGTCTCGCGGGCCTTCCTGATCGTGGCCAGGGCATCGGCCTGCCGACCGGCCCGGTAGTAGGCCAGGGCGAGCAGCCGGACGGCGTTCTCCCTGAGCGGATGGGCTCGGACGTGCTGCTCAAGCTCGATCTCGGCGTTGCGGCCGAGCACCAGCAGCGCCTCCGCCCGGTGCTCCACGGCGACCAGTCGCAACTCGTCCAGCCGTACGGCCTCGGGCTCCGCCCATTCGTCGTCGGCGAACTCCGCGTAGGCGGGCCCCTGCCAGAGCGCGAGTGCCCGGTCCACCGCCTCCAGGGCCCGCGCCCCGTCTCCCGCGGCGAGCGCGGCCCCGGCGGCGTCGACCAGGCGGGGGAACAGCCAGGCGTCCACCCGTTCGGGCTCCAGCCGGAGGCGGTAACCGGGTGCGGCACTGACCAGCACCGTGGCGGGCGTGCGCGGCAGCCGTCCGGGTTCGAGCGCCCGCCGCAGGTTGGACACGTAGACCTGGAGGGCGGCCAGCGCCTTGGGCGGGGGTTGCCCGCGCCACAGGTCATCGATGAAACGATCGGTGGAGACCACGTGCCCACCCGCCGCGACGAGCCTGGCCACCACGGCCCGCTGCCGGGAGGTGCCGAGGTCGACCGGATGGCCATTGATCTCCGCCTGAAGCGGACCAAGAACTCGCAACATAGCAAAGGGCATGATAAGCGCCCTCGGACTGCTTTTGGTGAACATTAGGAGCAGAATGCTGCAAGACCGTCGTAAGGAAACGATCCGGGCGCTCGACGAGAGCGACCGGCCGCACCTGTACTGGCACGGGGTGGACGGCGACGGCCACGTATGGCTGTTCGAGACCGTCATCGACAGCGGCGGGGAGTACTGGCCCGTGCGCCACGCCGAGCTGGGCTCGGACGGCGTGGCCCGCACGTACTCGTGGAACCATATCGAGGACGAGCACGGCTTCCTGGCCGAGGGCCCGATCTATCCCGGCGACTTCGGCCTGAACTCCTTGACCTCCGAGGAGTTCGAAACCCTGTGGGCCGCGCTCAGCGGGCGATGAGATCTTCCCCTGGAGGGCTCCTCCCGCCGCCCGGGCAGGACCCTCGGGGTGGCCGGAACTGCCGGGCGAGCTCAAATCCGGACATTTACCGACTACACGCGAAGCTAACGGCCAAAAAGCTCATACAACATCTCTTTCTATTGATTTTCGAATGTTTTCGATCACTACTCGGTAGTAGTTCCGGCCCCGCCGTAAGTCCGGCATATTGAGATGACAAAGCGGGTTATTTCGCATATGGGCATGGGGGTAGGTTGCTCGCATGAGCGGAACGCCCGGCCTGAGAATGGCAGCCTCGGACATGACCGCGCTGAGCCTGTGGACCGCCGACGCGGTGGTGCTGTTCGACTGGCTCATCAACGTGGACCTTGACCAGATCCCCGTCCAGCACCTGGCACAGAAGCAGGCCCTGATGGACCTCCTCCAGCAGCTCGACCGGAGCGTCCCCGGCTACACCCACGCCGACATCGAGCAGGCACGCCGGCTGCTGACCCGCGAGATGGGCCTGTAGTCCCGCCCGCTCCCCACCTCCGGCCGCGATGAGCGGGACCGGGACCCCGCCTGCGGCGCTGGACACCCACCCCGTAGCGGCTCGCCGGGGTGTGCCGCGTGAACTCCGGCAGATTTTTCTACACGGATGTCCGGCAGAATGTCGAGAACGGCCGGGCCTGCTTCTACCTGTGGGTGAGAGCGCCGAGGAGGGCGCTCGAACGTGAGGAGCGAAGACGTGAAGTACATGATGTTGATGCAGTTCAGCGGGCAGCTGAAGGACGAGGTCCCGCCGATGCACACCTGGCCCGTCGAGGACGTCCGGGCCCACATCGAGTTCATGCACGACACGAACAGGAAGCTCACCGAGGCCGGGGAGTTCGTGGACGCGCAGGGGCTGGCGGCCCCGGACCAGGCCAGGATCGTCCGGGCCGGTGCGGGCGGCGCCGCCGTCGTCACGGACGGCCCGTTCCCCGAGACGAAGGAGTTCCTGATCGGCTACTGGATCGTCGACTGCGACAGCCCCGAGCGCGCCGTCGATCTCGCCGCGTACGTCTCGGCCGCGCCCGGCCCCGGCGGCAAGCCGCTGAACATGCCGATCGAGGTACGCGAGGTGATGTCGGCGGCCCCGCCCGAGGAGCTGTGACCGCTGAATAGCCCGGCCATCGACGACCTGCTGCGCCGGCTGGTGCCGCAGGTCGTCGGCGTGCTCACCCGCCGCTTCGGAGACTTCGCCGCCGCCGAGGACGCGGTCCAGGAGGCGCTGCTCGACGCCATCGCCCAGTGGCCGGCGGAGGGCGTACCCGCCAACCCGCGAGGATGGCTCATCCAGGTCGCGTACCGCCGGATGACCGAGCAGGTGCGCAACGAGCAGGCCCGCCGCCGCCGGGAGGAGCTGGTGACCACGCAGGCGCCCTCCGAGCTGCGTACCGCCCCGCCGGCGGACGACGCGCGCGCGAGGGACCGGGACGACACGCTGACCACGCTGTTCCTCTGCTGTCACCCCGCGCTGACCCCCGCCTCGGCGATCGCCCTCACCCTGCGGTCCGTCGGCGGCCTGACCACCGCCGAGATCGCCAGGGCCTTCCTGGTGCCCGAGGCGACCATGGCGCAGCGGATCAGCCGGGCCAAGCAGCGCATCAAGGCGTCCGGCATCCCCTTCGGCATGCCCGCTCCCCAGGAACGGGCGCGGCGACTCGGCTCGGTGCTGCACGTGCTGTACCTCATCTTCAACGAGGGCTACGCCAGCAGCGCCGGCCCCGACCTGCAGCGCGTGGAGCTGTCCCGCGAGGCGATCAGGCTGACCAGGACGGCTCACGACCTGCTCCCCGACGACCGCGAGGTGGCCGGGCTGCTCGCGCTGATGCTGCTCACCGACGCCCGGCGCCCGGCGCGGACCGGCGCGGACGGCGCCCCGATCCCGCTGGCGGAGCAGGACCGGAGCCTGTGGGACGGCAAGGCGGTCGCCGAGGGGATCGCGCTCATCACCGACACCCTGACCAGGGGTACGGTCGGCCCCTACCAGCTCCAGGCGGCGATAGCCGCGGTCCACGACGAGGCGCCGACGGCCGAGGAGACCGACTGGCCACAGATCCTGGCCCTGTACGGCCTGCTGGAACGCATGTCCGACAACCCGATGGTCTCGCTCAACCGCACCGTCGCCGCCGCCATGGCGCACGGCCCCGCGACCGGCCTGGAGATGCTCGGCGAACTCGAAGACCGCCTGTCGGGACACCACCGCTTCCACACCGCCCGGGCCCACCTGCTGGAGATGGCCGGTGACCTGCGGGCGGCCGTCGACGACTATCGCTGACGACTCGTTCCTGCTGCTGTTCAACGCCCACCACGACGTCATCAAGTTCACCCTTCCGAAGGACTACGGTGAG
>NZ_JBEXUE010000164.1:0-19165 GCF_040614275.1 Streptosporangium sp. NPDC006013 | reverse complement strand
TTCTCGGAATCGCCCTGATGGCGGGCGGGCTGATCCTCGAATTCCCGGCTCTCATGCCGATGCGATAGGTCGGACGAGCGGGTACGCCGCAAGGCTTCAGCCGGCAGGGGCTGCGCACCAGCGCCATCGCGGCCAAGCTGGGCTGTCACATGCAGACCGTGCGCGAGCGGATCGAGTGCTTCAACGCCGAAGGCCTGGCCGGACTGGGCGACCGACCCGGGGCAGGCCGCAAACCACGCATCACCGAGCTCGAACGCGGACAGCTCATCGCGCCGGCGCGCTCGACCCCGCCCGGACGGCTGGTCTGCGACGAGGCCGGGGACCTGGCCGCAGACAAGGAGGCCGGCCCCGCCGAGTGGACGCTGGACAGCCTGACCGCCGCCGCTCGCGCGCAGGGCATCGAGCTCACCTTCTGCGCACCCTCGCGCAACAGCGACGGCTGGATCGGGCTACTTCAGCAGATCGCCAGGGCTAACCGACGTGGCCCGATCGTGGTCATCACCGACAACCTCCTCCAGCCATTCCAGCTGGAAGGTCCGCCAATGGCCGCTGCGCCATCCGCGGATCCGCCAGGTGTTCATCCCGATCAAGGCCTGCCGGCTGAACCTGGCCGAGGGCTGGTGGCGGCTGCTGCGCAAGGCGGCGTTCGCCGGGCAGACCTTCGCCGACACCACCGAGATCGCACACGCGGTCACCCTCGCCACCGCCCAGCTCAACGCCCACGCCCATCCCTGGATCCGGGGACGACCGCCCTCGCAGCCCCGCACCCTGCGCCGCAAGTTCGTCTACTTGCTATGAGGAACGCAGCACTAGGGGCAAGCTGAAGTGCGATCTCGCGAAAGAAGGTGCCTGCCGAGTTGCTCAGCTGGCGCCGAGCAGCTCGGTGATCTGCGTGTAAAACGGGGCGGGGTCGCCCGCGAGCGATGCCTTCACCATCGCGGTCCAGTCATCGACGATCACCTCGAGCGACCCGGCGGCCAAGCCGTCGAGCGACAGGCGCGGGACATCACGGGGATCGATCTTGGGTCCGTCGTAGCCGGACGACATGTCCGTGTCGGCAGCGCCGAGGAGGACACCCTGAACCAACGTGTCCTGAGCGGCGAGCTCGAGGCGCACGCCGTTGGTCATGTTCCATTCGGCGGCCTTGGCGGCGGAGTACGAGCCGGTGCCGGGGGCGGCGAACCAAGACAGCGCCGACAGCACGTTCACGATCGCGCCGCCGCCGTTCGCCGCGAGGACGGGACTGAACTCGCGGATCACGTCGAGCGTGCCCCAGAAGTGCGTATCCATCTCGCGGCGCACTTCGGTGAGGTCGCCAGTGACGAGGGGGGCGCCGGTCACGATGCCGGCGTTGTTGATGAGGAGCGTCACATCGCGCGCGGCCGCCGCGGCCGTAACGACGGACTCGTGGTCGAGCAGATCGAGTCGCAGCGGCACCACCCGGCTGTCGTCGAAGTAGAGGCCCTCGAGGCTCTCGGAGCGGCGGGTCGTCGCGTACACCTTGCTCACCCCGCGCTCAAGCAGCTCGAGCACGAACTGACGGCCGATACCGCGGTTGGATCCGGTGACAAGGGCGATCTGGTCGGCGATATTCATGGGTTCCTTGCTTCCTGCGTAGGCCTTCTCGGGTTTCGGCGGGGCCGCATCCGGCCCGGCTTCGACTACCCTAAGAGTTCACGTTGACGTCAAGGTCAAGCCGAGAATCGCGAAGTCAGAGTCAGAGGAGGATGCAGATGCGGATAGGCGATGTCGCGCACCGGGCGGGGGTCAGCACCAGAGCTCTCCGCTACTACGAAGAGCAGGGTCTGCTCGCCCCGGAACGCACCCCCAACGGTCAACGGACCTACCCCGAGTCGGCCGTCGAACGTGTCCGGCTGATCCAGCAGTTCTTCACCGCAGGCCTGCCCAGCCGCACCATCCTGCAGCTGCTGCCCTGTGTCGACACCGGGCACGGCTCCCCCGAGGTGTTCGAGCTGCTGGCGGCCGAGCGCAACCGCATCACCGCCGCCATGGCCGACCTCGCCGCCGCGCGTGACGCCCTCGACGACATCATCGACACCGCGAACCATCCAACCCCCGAACATTGCCCCGCTCTCCGCGAACCCGCCTGGGCGCCGTACAGCGCTACCGACGCAACGACGACACAGTGCCCTGGGGATGCTCACCCCCATTGAGTACGAGATGCTCTATCCGAACGTCCAGTCGGCATGAGAGTCAACCAAGCCGACTCCACCGAACTCGGGGTACATCAAAGTCTCCACCGAACCCGGGGCGATTCAGTACTCACGCGTCTCGTCCACCAGACACTCGCCGACGTCGAACACCACAGCCCTGATCACGACCAGCAGCCTACGACGCACCACCGTCTTCCATATGTCAGCCCCAGGCTCTCATGGCAAATTTCGGTGGGCTCGGCTGCTCGCATTGGGGATGTCCGGATACGTGGCTCTGGTCATGGGAAAAGCCGCTTTGGTGGTGCTTCTGGTCCTATGATCACTCGCATCGCCCGGAGATCGCGAGGAAGGACCCCAAGTGACCGACCAGAGGGATGAGCGGGACGCCGGCATCGACACGACCAGGCCCAGCATCGCCAGGGCCTATGACGTCGTCCTCAACGGCAAGGACAACTTCGAGGTCGACAGGGCCTTCGTCGCGGAGATCGTGAAGATCGTCCCCGAGATCTACGACGTGGCGACCTACAACCGTCAGATCCTCGGCCGGGGGGTGCGGTTCCTGGCGGAGCAGGGCGTCACCCAGTTCATCGACCTCGGCTCGGGGCTGCCGACGGTGGAGAACACCCACCAGGTCGCCCAGGGCGCGAATCCCGAGGCGCGGGTCGTCTACGTCGACAACGACCCGATGGTGCTGGCCCACGGCCGGGCGCTGCTGGCGGAGAACGACCGTACGGCGGTGGTCACCTCCGACCTGCGCGACACCGAGGCGATCCTCGCCGACCCGGCGGTAAAGCGGCTCATCGACCGCGACCGGCCGGTGGGCGTGATGCTGGTCGGGGTCCTGCACCACCTGCACGACGACGACGACCCCCGGGGAATCGTCGAGGCCTACATGGCGGCGGTCCCATCGGGCAGCTACCTCTTCATCACCCACTTCTGCGCCTCCAGCCAGGACTCCCGTGACGCGGAGCAGAAGTTCCTCGCGCTGCTCGGCACCGGCCGGTTCCGGACGCCGGAGGAGATCACCGCGTTCTTCGACGGGTTCGAGTTGCTCGAACCGGGTGTTGTCGCGCTGCCCCTGTGGCGACCCGACGGGCCGGTCCCGGCGCAGCTGACCGTGGGCCAGCGGCTCATGTACGGCGGGATCGCCTACAAGCGATAGTCCCGCGGTTGCCCCGGCCGAACTTCGCGCCAGACAGCCGGGCCGACCGCCCCAACACGGCACCACGTATCGGCGGGAAGGTCACGTCGGGGATTTTTATAAATCTACATTGTAAAGGGCGAGGGTCGTCGCAGGAAACGGTGACGACCCGCACCGTCCCCTGCGACCCGCGCGATCCTTCGACGGGGACGTGAAGGGCCGGAAGCGGCGCTGGTCAGGCGCGCGCCAGCTCGGCCAGCAGCTCGTAGGAGCGCACCCGCGCCTCATGGTCCGAGACCATGGTCAGGGCCATCAGTTCGTCGGCTCCGCTGTGTTCGACGAGCTCGGTGAGCCGGTCGCGTACGGTGCCGGGGCCGCCGATGATCTGCGGGTCGAGGTGTTCGCGGACGAACCGCTCGCCCGAGGGGGTGAGCGAGTGGCGCTCGGCCTCCTCGGCGGTGGGAAAGAGCGTGAAGCGGTCCTCGGTGCGGAGCAGGAGCCGGCCCACGGCATAGCCCCGCGCCAGCCACCGGGCGCGCTCGTCGGAGTCGGCGGCGATCACGGTGGGGGCGACGATCGTGTACGGGTGGTCCAGCCACGTCGACGGCTCGAAGGCGTTGCGGTAGGCCTGCAGCGCGGCCACCGTACCGGCCGGGTTGATCTGGTGGGCGTAGGCGTACGGCAGGCCGAGCGCTCCGGCGAAGCGGGCGCTGGAGGTGCTGGTGCCCAGCAGGTACACGGGCGGGCGGGTCTCCGGTCGTGGGACGGCGCGCACGTCGGAGGACGGTTCCCCGGGGGCGAGGTAGCCCAGCAGTTCGCCGAGTTGGTCGGGGAAGCCCTCCTCGGCGGATGGCAGGCCCCGTCGCAGCAGGTGGGCGGCGGCCGGGTCGGTGCCCGATGCCCGGCCGATGCCGAGGTCGATGCGGCCAGGGTGGAACGCCTCCAGTGTCCCGAACTGCTCGGCCACCGTCAGTGGCGCGTGGTTGGGCAGCAGCACCCCGCCGGAGCCGACCCGGATCGTGCTGGTGGCGGAGGCGATCTGCGCGATCAGCACGGGCGGGACCGACGTGGCCAGACACGGCGTGTTGTGGTGTTCGGCGACCCAGTAGCGCGTGTAGCCGAGCCGCTCCACCCGGCGGGCGAGGTCCGTCGAGTTACGCAGGGACTGGGTCGCCGACGACCCTCGCCAGACGGGGACGGTGTCGAGCACCGACAGGCGGACGCCGGACAGATCTGTCATCGGGATGTTCTCCGTTCGTGGGGTCAACGTCGCTCGCCCGGGCCCGGCACCGGCAGGCGTGTTGGGGGCTTGAGCGGGTCTGGCCTTCCGTGCCGCCCAGGAGGCGCCGAACGCGTGCGGACCCGGGGGAGCGTGGCCGATGGCCATGTCATGCCTCGATCACAAAATTATTGAACTCATGCGTTCAATCTAGCCGGCTGCCTTGTTCTGGGACGGCAGGAACCAGGCCACCAGGCTGACGACGACCGCCAGCCCGGCGACGACGGCGGAGGCGGTGGAGGCCCGGGACATCCCGGCCGCGACGTCGTCCCCGCCGGCGAACACGGTGAGCAGCGCGGCCAGTCCGAGCGAGCCGCCCAGCGCCAGTGACGCCTGCAGGACGCCAGAGGTGATCCCCGCGTCCTCGGCCGGGGTCTCGGACAGGATGATGATGTTGAGCGGGACGATCGCGGAACCGGCGCCCACGCCCATGATCACGAGTGGGCCGAGCACCGCGGTCAGGTACTCGCCGCCCGCGCGCACCCCGCTCAGCCAGAGGGCGGCGACCACGATGAGCGCCAGGCCGACGACGGCCAGGTTCTTCGGGCCGCCCGCCCTGGCGATCAGTTTGGGCGCGGATCTGGCCGTCACCAGCAGGGCGATCCCGTACGGCAGGAAGGCCAGGCCGGTGAGCAGTGGGCTCAGGCCCAGGCTCCGCTGCAGGAACTGGGTCAGGAAGAACAGGAAGCCGGTCAGCACGGAGGCGAGCAGTACCAGGTTGAGGAAGGCGCCGGCCCTGGCCCGGTGGGTGAACACCCGGGGTGGCAGGGTGGGCGAGGCGACGCGCGACTCCAGGAACGCGAACGCGGCCAGTACCACCACGCCGCCGGCCAGGGAGGCGAGCGTGACCGTGTCCCGCCATCCCTCCTCGGCGGCGCGCACGAAAGCGTGGACGACCGCGGTCATGCCCAGCACCGACAGCAGTGCTCCCGGCAGGTCGAGGGCCTGGCGGGTGGCGGTGCGCCCGGCGGGCGCGATCGTCCGCGCGCCGAGCGCGACGATGGCGAGTCCGACGGGCACGTTGACCAGCAGGGTCCAGCGCCAGTCCGCGGCCCAGGTCAGCACGCCGCCCAGGACCATCCCGGCTGCCGCGGCCAGGCCCGCCACCGTGGAGTAGACGCCGAACGCCCGTTGCTGCCGCTCTCCGGCGTAGGTGATGGACAGCAGGGCCAGCCCCGCGGGGCCGGCCAGCGCCGCGCCGACCCCCTGCAGCGCCCGGCCCGTGAGCAGCCAGCCGATGTCGGGGGCGAGCCCGGCGAGCAGGGACGCCGCCGCGAGCAGGGCCGTCCCGGACAGGAAGACCGTTCGGTGACCGAGCAGGTCGCCCAGCCGCCCGCCCAGCAGGAGTACGCCGCCGAAGGGCAGCAGGAAGGCGTTGACCACCCAGGACAGGGCGGCCGCGGACAGGCCGAGATCGTGCTGAAGGTCCGGCAGGGCGACGGTCACGATGGTGCCGTCGAGTTGCAGCATGAACTCGCAGCCGACGATCGCGGCCAGGACCAGGCCCAGGCCCCGTGCGGGCGAGACCTGGCCCGGGGAGTCGCCGGTGTTGACCTCGGTGGTCATCTGGGCCTCCAATTCTTACTTGAGTGAACGTTATTTTGAACTCATACGTTCAAATTGGCAAGCCGGATGCGGCCATGACTGGAGTAACCTCGAAAAGTGACCACCATCGAACGCGCGCCGTCGGGCCGGGGACGGATCGACAAGCGGACGGCGATCCTGGACGCCGCCGTGAAGGTCTTCTCCCAGGAGGGCTACGCCCAGGCGAACATCGACGCGATCGCGAGCCTCGCGGGGGTCGCCAAGCCCACCGTCTACAACCACTTCCACGACAAGGAGACCCTGTTCCGCACGGTCATGCGGGACAGCGCCGACCGGTCGACGGCCAGGATCATCGCCGCGTTCGCCACCCTCCCCGACGACGGCGCCGACCTCGCCGGTGAGCTGGAGAGGGTCGGCCACCTCATGGTCGAGTGCCAGCTCAGCGAGGAGGGCTGGGCGCTGCAGCGGCTGCTGTACGCCGAGGCCGCGCGCCTGCCCGACCTCTACGACGAGGTGGTCGCCCGCGGCGGCATCCCCGCGCTGAACGTGCTCGCCGGCCGGCTGGCCGGCCTGGCGAACCGGGGCCATCTGGAGATCGACGATCCGGCGGTCGCGGCCGGCCAGTTCATGGCGCTCGTCGCGGGCAACCTTCCGGCGCTGTCCGCGCTGGGCACCCGTCCGGTCAGTCCTGACGACCTCGCCGACGCGGTCCGCGACGGCGTGCGCACGTTCCTGCGCGCCTTCGCCGCTCCGGCCAGACGCCGCTCGTCCCGCCGCCCCCGCGAGTCCTGAGCATCCCGTCGCGCGGCACGCCGGGGGTCCGGTACGGGACCTCCTGCCGGCCGGAATTCTCGTAGTTCCCCGGCTGACCGTGGAATCGTGGACTTCGATGCCCCGGCGGTGTTCGTCACGCCATCGAATTCCCTGGGCCGAGGGCGCCGGTGCCGCGTCACCTGGAACCTTGATCGCCCGAGTACGGGCTTCCGGCCGCTGAATCCGGGTCCCGCCGGAGCGTGGGCGGTTCTCGTCTTTACCGGCGAGGCCGGTCTTTCAGCGTATTTCTTTATCTTTGCGGCCTGCTGCTGATAACAGATCGGTAAGACCGTACTGTCATGGGCCGCATACAGTGTGTGATTTTTGCCAGGCTGGGGGAGGTCGGACGCGATACGGGAGGCGAGATGTACGGTGAGCATGATCGGACTCACGGCCACGGCCTCAACGCCAGACCGCGAGGGCGCATGCCGTACAGCGACTCGTGGCTCCGGCCACCTGATCCTCCTCGCTCCGCCGGACCCGCGACCCTCCCCGAGCCCGATGGGCAGTGGCAGGAGGAAGCGCCGGCACCCCACAGGACCGCGCGGCACCGGAAGGACGAGGAGGCGGGTGACGACGCCGTCCGGTCACCGGCCCGCCGCTCCTGGACATACCTCGACAGCAGGCCGTTCTCGATGCCCCCGCCGCCCAGTCCCTGGCGGCGGCCGTGGTCGAGGCTCTCGCGCGACCAGCTCCTGGGGCCGGCGCTGGTCGCCGGGTTCCTCGTCGCCGCAGGGGTCGGCGTCTGGTCGTCCGGCTGGTCCCCGTGGGCCGGGACGCCCACCGCGAGCACGGTGCCCGCGCCTCCCGCGGAGCGCCTCCTCGCGGATCACGACATGGTGTTCACGCCACCGCGAGCCCCGGCGGCGGCCGGGGCGGAGGCCTCCGGGGAGGAGCGGAAGACCTCGGCGGGCAAGGGGAGGGCGGCCGGGCGGAGGAAGGCGCCGCGCCGGGACCCGGTGCGGGTCATGCCGGCGGAGCGAGCCCTTTCCGGCCCTGCCGGAAGGTCCGGCAACGAATGGGTCAAGCGGGTGGAGCGGCACCGCGAGAGCGGGGAGGGGCGAGGCTCCGCGCGGACCGGCACCAGGTCGGGAGAGGCCGGAAACGCCGCGCCGGTGACCGGAAGCACCGGCCGGGGAGCGGGCAATGCCGCAGGAGGCGCCGCCGGCACCCGGGGGAACGCCGGAAGCGCCGCATCGGGGCGGTCGCGCTCCGGGGTGCGGAAGGCCCGGTCGCAGCCCCGTACGGCCAGGACGGGTGCCCCGGACGCCAGGTCGCCTTCGCCCTCGGCGTCCAGAAGCAGGCCGTCGGATCCAAGTGCCGGGGGCGGGAGCGCCGCCGGCATCAGCGCCGCCTACGCCTGCCGCCACCTGCCCTCCGGCGACTGGCGCTACGCCTACTGCGTACAGGTCTGGAACGACTACAAGAGCAGGAACGGCCTGCCCTGATCGGGCTCGAAGGCCGGGAGAGCGCGACGGTTCCCCCGTCGTGCCACCCAAAATTGACTGATCGTTCTAATAAAGGGTACGTTCTCGGTCATGGCGAGAACCAAGGAGTTCGATCCGGACGCGGTGTTGCAGCGGGCCATGGAGCTCTTCTGGGAAAAGGGCTATGAGGCGACCTCGATGGCCGACCTGGTCGAGCATCTGGGGATCGGCAGGGCGAGCCTCTACGCGACGTTCGGCGGCAAGCGAGAGCTTTACCTGAAGGCGTACGACCGCTACCTGGAGAACGGCATCGACTTCGTCGGCCTGCTCTCCCAGCCCGGCCCCGTGCTGCCCGCCGTGCGGGCGCTGGTCGAGCGCTATGCGGAGGAGGCCGCACAGGACGAGCTTCGCCGTGGCTGCCTGGTGGTGAACACCGCCGTGGAGCTGGCGCCGCACGACCAGACGCTGGCCCGGCGGGTCGAGGCGAGCTGGGACTTCGTCGAGGCGACCCTGACCTCGGCGCTGGCCAGGGCCCGCGCCCAGGGCGAGCTGACGGCGGAGAAGAACCCGCGGGCGCTGGCCCGCTTCCTGCTGACCCTGATGCAGGGCATGCGTGTCATCGGCAAGGGTTCGAGCGACCCTGCCCGGTTGCGTGACACCGCGGAGCAGGCCCTGTCCGTTCTCGCCTGATCCGCGGCCCGCCCGCCGACGAGTTCGGTTTTCGCTGCTCAAATAATAGAACGATTGGTCAAATAATGAGGTGCCGTGCCTGCCCTTCCGATCGGCTCCGTAACGCGTACCGGTCCGGCCTTCGCGCTGCTTGGCGCCGTCCAGATGCTGCTGATCTGCGGCATCACTGTGATCTCCGTGGCCTTGCCCGCGGTGCAGTACGAACTCGGCCTGGATCGTGGCGAACTGGCCCTGGTCAGTAGCGCGTACGGGCTGTCGTTCAGCGGGCTGCTCCTGCTCGGGGGACGGCTGGCGGATCTGTACGGGCGGCGGCGGCTCTTCCTACTGGGGGTGGGGTTGTTCGGATGCGCCTCGGCCGCAGCCCTCCTGGCGCCGGGTTTCGGGCCGCTGGTCCTCGCCCGCTTCGCCCAGGGAATCGGCGCCGCCTTGGCCGCGCCCGCCGCGATGGCACTGCTGCCCGCCCTCTTCCCCGACCCGTCCCGGCGCGCTCGTGCCCTGGCCGCATGGGGTGGGCTGTCCGGCGTCGGCGCGATCCTCGGCATGTTCCTGTCCGGGATCATCGCGCAATGGGCTTCGTGGCGATGGGCGTTCGCCGTGCTGGTGGCCCTCTCCCTGCCCGCGCTCGCCGTCGCCTCCCGGCTGCTGCCCTCCGACGGCCCCGTGCGGCGCGGCCTCCTGGACGTCTTCGGCGCGCTTCTGGCGGTCGGCGGTTTGTCGATGCTGAGCTACGGGCTGCTGGGAGGTTCCGTGGCCCGCATCGCCCTCGGCGCACTCCTGCTGATCGTCTTCGTGCTGGCCGAATCTCGTGCGGCCGCACCCCTGGTGCCGCTCTCCTTCTTCGCCTCGCGGCCCCGCGTCGTGGCCCTGGCGGCCATCGTGCTCGCCTCCGCGGGCATGGCCGGCAGCATGTTCTTCCTCTCCCTGCACCTCCAGCAGGACCGCGGACTGAGCCCACTGCTGACCTTGGCCGTCTTTCTTCCGTACGGCCTGGTGCTCATGGCCACCGGGGCGGTCGCCGGACGGCTGTCCGCCCGTTACGGCCCCCGGGTGCTGCTGGTCGTCGGCCTGTTCGTGGCCACCGTGGGGCTGGCGCTGGTCTCCGCGCTCGACGGTGTCCTTCTCGCGGCCGGGCTGCTGGTCCTGCCGCTGGGCGTAGGGCTGACCTTCGCCGGAGCGACCGTGACGGTGGTCGACGACGTGCCGGAGAAGCAGGCCGGGCTCGCCGGAGGCGTCGTCAACACCGCCATGGAGGTAGGGCCGACGGCCGGGCTCGCCGCCCTGGTGGTCGTGGCGTCGGGACACGCGGGCGGCTACGGCTTCGCCTTGGGGGTGGCAGCCTGCACCTTCGCCCTTGCCGCCCTGCTCGCCGCCGCGCTTCTGCGGCCACGCGTCCGCAGGTAACCCGTCGACACATCCGAATACCCGAATATCACCCGAATATCAGAGGAGAACGCGTCAGATGAGCAGTAGCCGATTCCACGGCAAGGTCGCCCTCGTCACCGGTGGCGGCACCGGCATAGGCCACGCCACCGCGCGGGCCTTCGCCCGCGACGGCGCCACCGTCGTAGTGGCCGGGCGTAGTGCCGACGAGCTTGCCCGGACCGTCAAGCTGATCGAGCAGGAGGGCGGGCGCGCGAGTTTCGTCACCGCCGACGTCACCGTGGAAGACGATGTCGCCCGTATGGTCGCGACCACCGTGGAGCGCCACGGCGGCCTCCACATCGCTCACAACAACGCCGGGATCTTCGGCCAGGCCGCCCCGGTCGCCGACCTCGACACCGAGACCTGGCGGCGGGTTCTGGATGTCAACCTGACCGGCGTCTTCCTCTCGATGAAGTACGAGATCCAGCACATGCGCGCCCACGGCGGCGGCGCGATCGTCAACACCGCCTCCAACATCGGTGCGCACGGCCGGCTCCCCTGGCTGGGCTCCTATGCCACCTCCAAGGCCGGCGTGAGCACCCTGACCCGTGCTGCCGCTCGCGATCACATCGGCGACGGCATCCGTATCAATGCCATCAGCCCCGGCGCCTCCGACGGGCCGATGTCCTACCTGCCCGGTGAGACCCGCGAGCGGCGCGACGCCCGGATCACGCCGTCGATCCCCCTCGGACGGGTCGGCACGCTCGACGAGATCGCCGCCACCGTGCTCTGGCTGGCCTGTGACGAGGCGGGTTTCGCCGTCGGTCACGACCTCGTCGTCGATGGCGGGGCCACCGCCTGACCGGGTCACGCGCGCGTGGTCTTCCCCTCTCGGACGTGGGCCGAGAGGGGGCCGTCCCATCATGTCGCCGGTGGCGGATTGTGGCCGATGTCCCAGCTCGGGCCGTGGGAGTGCGCGGTGCTCACGATCCTTGGCGTGAACTTGGGGTATCTCGGCGATTACTCATGGTCATCGCGGCGCATGAGGTCACGTGCAGATCAACCCTCAGTACCAACGGGAGTAGCCATGCACATCCGCATCGCCGCGACGGGGCTCGTCGCCGTCGGCCTTCTCGCCACCCTGGCCACCGCCGCCACCGCCGCCACCACTGACGTCGCGGTCGTCCCCGCCCCGGCCGCGTGTGCCCAGGAGCATCTCGCGCTGCTGGACGCCGAGGACGCCATCGCAGGAGTCGAGGCCGTCCCGGAGGTCAAGGCCGCCCATGACGCCCTGGCTAAGGCCGGCGCCGCCGCGGACGTGGACAAGCTCTCTCGGCAGACGCCTCCGAAGCCGCTCGGGGCAGGCGTGCCGGAGGCGGATCCCGCCACCGCGAAGGCAATGGAGGCGTACAACGCGGCCGGGGCCAAGTACCTGCAGGCGCGCGACGCGGCGCTTTCGAAGGTCACGCCACTGCATCAGAGCTCCAGGGACGCGCTCAAGAAGTGCCTCCAGGTCGGCTCCGCCTGAACCCGATCGGATGACACGGGCCGGAGTCTCCCAAGCCGTGACCAGGGTGGGCGGTCAGTGGCGGCCGGGGACTCCGGTACCGGGATGCGGGTCAGTGCTCCGGCCTTCATGCCGGGGAGCGCGTCAAAGAACTTCTGCCTCAGGGGCGGATCGCCCTGCTGCGTGACCACTTCGCACCGGAGGGCGGAGTTCTGAGGAGGCGCCGGTATCGCCCGGGTCTGTCGTGCCTCTCCGTGTTCTTCCAGTGTCCCTCGTGGTTCCGGTTGCGTCGTTCGGCGTGAATACGGATGTCCGGTCGCTGTAATCTCCAACAATCCCGCAAGTGGCGCCGTGTTCGGCTGCGCCTGCAAAATAAGACTGGACATCTCATGATAAATACTGCTGAAATGGTGTTTTTCGTGAATAAGTAATTCACCCTACGCAAGGGGCAGTCGGACACTCCCTGATGGTGGCGCATGGACACTGCTCTGTCGTTTCGCGTTCTCGGTCCACTTGAAGTCCTGGTAGGTGAGCGACGGGTCTCGATCGGAGGGTCACGCCAGCGAATTATTCTCGCCACGCTCATCCTGCGCGCGGGGCGGGTCGCCCCCGTCGACCTGCTCGCCGGGGCGATATGGGGCGAGCACCCGCCGCCCACCGCCCGCAGCCAGGTGGTCATCTGTGTCTCCGGGCTCCGCCGGGCCTTCCTGGAGGCGGGCGCCCCGGCGAACCTGCTCGGTACCTCCTCGCCCGGGTACATCCTGCAGGCCGACCCCTCCCAGGTCGATGTCCTGCTCGCCGAGCGCCTCGCCGCCAAGGCGAGGGCCGCGGAGAGCGCCGGCGACCTCTCCGGCGCCGCCCGGCTGTTCGCCGAGGCGTGCGGTCTGTGGCGCGGCCCGGTTCTGGCCGGCATCGAGAGCGCGTTCGTCGAGTCCGAGGCGCGACGGCTGGACGATCGCCAGCTGACGCTGACCGAGGAGCGCGTCCAGCTGGAGCTCGCCCTCGGCCGGCACCGGGAGCTGATCGACGACCTCGCCGTCTTCGTCGACGCCAACCCCCTGCGCGAGCGGCTGCGCGCCCAGCTGATGCTGGCCAGATACCGGTGTGGGCGCCGGGCGGAGGCGCTCGACACCTACCGGATCGGGCGGATGCAACTCGTCGAGGAGCTCGGCATCGAGCCGGGCACCGAGCTGCAGGCCCTGCACGACGCCATCCTGCGCGACGCCCCCGAGCTGACCCCGGCACCCGTCCGGGTGAGCGTGCCCGTCTCCGAGGCCGCCACCGGATCGGAGCCCGTGCCCGCGGAGCCCGTTGCGGTGGTCCCGGTCGAGTACGGGGTGGTGCCCGCGCAGCTGCCCGCGGACGCGCCCTGCTTCGTCGGCAGGACCACCGAGATCGCCGAGTTGGACGCCCTGCTGGACAAACGGATCGGCCAGGGGTTGCTGACCATCGCGCTCATCACCGGGGTGGGCGGGGTCGGCAAGTCGGGGCTCGCCGTGCACTGGGCGCACCGGGTCGCCTCCCGCTTCCCCGACGGCCAGCTCTTCGTGAACCTGCGCGGCTACGACCTCAACGCCCAGCCGTTGACCCCCGGCGCGGTCATGGACCGCTTCCTGCGGGCCTTCGGCATCGCCGGCGAGCGCATCCCCGAGGACCTGGACGAGCGCGCCGGCCTGCTGCGCACCGTCATCGGCAGGCGTCAGGTGCTGCTGTTGCTGGACAACGCCCGGTTCATCGACCAGGTCAGGCCGCTGCTGCCCGGCTCCGGCACCTGCTGTGTGATCGTGACCAGCAGGGACCCGCTGGGCGACCTGGCCGCCAGGGAGGGCGCCAGCGTGATCCATCTGGAGGTGCTGGGCGCGGCGGACTCCGCCGCGCTGCTCGCCGGGGTCGCCGACTCCGTGGTCATGGACGAGGACCCCAAGGCCGCCGCGCTGCTCGGCGAGCTGTGTGACGGGCTGCCACTGGCACTGCGGATCGTGGGTGCCCGCCTCACCGCCCGCTCGTACTGGACCCCGGCCCGCCTGGCCAAGCGTCTCGCCGACGAGCGGCGCCGGCTGGACGAGCTGAGTTACGGCCAGCTGACCGTACGGGCCAGCTTCGCCCTCAGCTACCGCGACCTGAGCCCCGAGGCGGCGCTGATGTTCCGCAGGCTGGGGCTGCTCGAGGCGCCCGACTTCGCCTCCTGGGCGGGTGCGGCGTTGCTCGACATCGACGGCCTCGACGCCGAGGACCTGATCGACCAGCTGGTGGACGCCCAGCTCGTCGAGGTGCTCGGCCCCGACGGCGCCGACCAGATCCGCTACCGCTTCCACGACCTGGTCCGGCTGTACGCCAGGGAGCGGGCCGATGAGGAGGAGCCGCCCGAGGACCGGCTCGCCGCCGTCACCCGCGCCCTGAGCTGCTGGCTCGTGCTGGCCGAGGAGGCACACCAGCGGGAGTACGGCGGGGCCTTCACCCAGCTGCACGGCGCGGTGCCCCGGTGGCGGCCGGCCGACGCGGACGAGCTCCTGGAGCGGCCACTCGACTGGCTGGACGCCGAACGCGGCGCCCTGGTCGCCGCCGTCTCCCAGGCCGCCCACCTCGGCGCGTCCGAGCTGTGCTGGGACCTCGCCGTCACCGCCACCACCCTGTTCGAGGCCCGGAGCCACTTCGACGACTGGCGCACCACCCATGAGACGGCCCTCGCCGCCGCTCGCCGGGCCGGCGATCTGCGCGGTGAGGCGGCCGTTCTCTGCTCGACGGGAAGCATGTATCTCTTCCAGCAGGTGCCGGAGCGGGCGGGCGAGTGCCTGTGGGCGGCGCGCGAGCTGTTCGAGCGGCTTGAGGACTCGTACGGGATGGCGCTGGCGCTGCGCAACATCTCACTGCTGGACCGGCTCGCGGGCCGCTTCGACACGGCGCTCGACGGGTTCCTCACCGCGAAGAGGATCTTCGCCGCGGTCGGGGACCGCTTCGCCGAGGCCCACGTGCTCGGCGGCATCGCCCAGGTCCACGTCGACCAGGGGAGGGTGGAGCTCGCCGAACCCCTGTTGAGACAGGCCCTGGAGGTCTTCCGGCAGCTGGGCAGTGAGCGGGGTCAGGCGCAGATACTCAACAGGCTGGGGGAGACACTGCTGCGCCAGGATCGGCTGGGGGAGGCGGAGGCGACCTCCCGGGCCGCGCTCGCCCTGGTCAGGGAGCGGCAGGACGACATCGGGCAGGCGTACATCCTGTGTGGGCTGGGGGAGATACAGGTCCGCCAGAACCGGCTGGAGGCCGCCGTGGAGAGTCTCGACGAGGCGCTGGCCATCGCCCAGGGGGTGCGCGAGCGTTTCGTGGAGGCGCGGATCCACCTGGCCTTCGGCCAGTTGCACGCCCGGCGCGGCCGGTTCGACGAGGCGGTGGCCTATCTGCTCGAGACCTTCGAGATATCCACCGAGCTGGATACCCGGCTGTGGCAGTTCAGGGCACTGTCCGCGCTGGGGGAGGTGTTCATCCTCAAAGGGGACGAGGCCGCCGCCTCCGATGCGCTGAATCGCGCCCTGGATTGTTGCACCGATACCGATTCCGAGGATTACCGGCGAATCAGGGCGCGACTGGCCACTTTATCGGGAATTTCCGCTGAATCATCAGGTCCATGTGCTGTCGCCGGTGATGTGAGCGACTGACGAGGCTGCGGTGATCGTACCCTGAACGACGGCCACAGGCAGGGTGAAGAGCGCGGCAGTGGCGGTGACCTTCGCGACCCAGGTAATCCACCGAGACATTTTCAACCTCATTCATCCGTGGTGTTTTCTTTCCTTCTTTCGTTCTGCGACAAACGTAGAATGGGGCGCGATCGAGTCGATATCACATCGGCTACCGCTTGATATCCGGGGTCGCGTCGCGCATCAGCACCGCCGTGAGCAGCACGTCCGCTCCCCACGCCAGGTGCTCGGGGGCGGTGTACTCCCCGGGGGCGTGGCTCACCCCGTCTCTGCTCGGCACGAATATCATCCCGACGGGCGCGATCCGCGCCACGATCTGGGCGTCGTGGCCGGCGCCGCTGGGCAGGCGATGGTAGGGCAGGCCCTGCTCGGCCGAGGCGCGGGCGATGAGCTCCCGCAGGCCCGCGTCACAGTCGACCGGAGAGGTGCGCGCACCGGGGACGACCGTGACGCGGGTGCCGGTCGTGCCGGCCACTTCGGCGGCGACCTCGGACAGTCGCGCCAGTGCCGTGTCCAGCGCCCCGGCCGAGGTGTCGCGGAACTCCACCCCCAGCCGGACCCTGCCGGGGACGACGTTCCACATGCCGGGCTCGACGGCGCATGTCCCGGTGGTGGCGCGCAGCACCAGCCGCTCGTCGGCGGCGATGGCCCGCACGGCCAGTACCAGCCGGGCGGCGCCGTCCAGCGCGTCCGCCCGGTGCTCCATGGGCGTGGTGCCCGCGTGCCCGGCCACGCCGTCGACCGTGACCGAGACGTTCACCCGCCCGGTGATCGTCTCCACCACCCCGATCGGTACGTCCAGGCGTTCCAGCACCGCTCCCTGCTCGATGTGCAGCTCCAGGTAGGCGGCAATGTCGCGGGGTGACCAGGCCGCCTCGGCCAGCCGCTCGGCGTCGCCCCCGACTGCGGCCAGCAGGTCGGCGACCGGGATGCCGCGATCGTCCAGGGCGCGCGCCGCGCCGGGCGGCAGCACCCCGGCGAAGCCGTGCGAGCCCAGCATGCCCATCGTCCCGTGGGCGCCCTCCTCGTCGCAGAAGGCCACCACCGCGAGCGGGTGGTTCAGCCGCACGCCCTCCTCGTGCAGGGTCCTGGCCACCTCGATGCCGGCCAGCACCCCGTAGGCCCCGTCGTAGGCGCCGCCGTCCGGCACCGTGTCGATGTGCGAGCCCAGGACCAGCGCGGGCGCCCCCGGCGCGGCACCGGGGCGGCGGCCGATCAGGTTGCCGGCCGCGTCGATCCGTACGGCCAGCGCGGCCTCCTCCATGAGCCGCGCGACGTAGGCGCGGCCCTCCACATCCGCGGGGGTGAACGCCAGCCGGGTCACCCCGCCGCCGGGCACCGCGCCGATGGCGCCGAGCCCGGCCACCTGCTCCACCAGACGCCCGGCGTTGACACGGGGCCGGGTCCCCTGCAGGACGGTCATGGCGTACGCAGGGATTTAGGGCGCATGTCCGTCCAGACCCGCTCGATGTGCGCCAGGCAGTCGTCCCGGCCGCCGAGGGTTCCGGTGGCGGTCCACCCGGCGGGCAGGGCCCGGTCGTGCGGCCAGATGGAGTACTGCTCCTCGTGGTTGACCACCACTATGTAGGTGCTCACGTCAGACCTCCAGGTCACCGATCGTGGTCGAGTCGTCCCGCACGGCGCTCGTCCGGGAGGAGCGCGCCGCCCGCGCGGTACGCGGTGTCATCTCGCAAGGGGAAGGCCGGGGCCGGACACCAGGGCGGTGATCGACCGCTCCAGCTCGCCGGCCATCGCGGCGACCGTCTCCGGAAGGAACAGTGCCGTGTCGTACTCCAGGACCGCTCGCGCGTGGCCGCCCAGGTCGGTGACCTCCAGGGCCAGGTCGAACTGCGAGGTGCCCAGCGGCATGACCAGCCGGTCGGCCGTCACCCCGGGCAGCCGGTCGCCGGCCGACTCCAGCAGGCGCCGGTCGTGCAGGGTGAACAGCACGTCGAACGGGGTCCTGCGGTCCCTGCCCAGTTCCGCGGTCAGCTTCGACAGCGGCAGTTCCTGGTGCTCGTAGGCGCCCAGCAGGCTCTGCCGGACCTGGCCGACGACCTCGGTGAAGGTGTGCGCCCCGGCCAGCGGGGTGCGGACCGCCACCGTGTTGACGAAGTGCCCGATCAGGTCGGCGACCTCGCTCCTGGAGCGGCCGGACACCACCGAGCCGACCGTCACGTCCCAGACACCGGTGCGGCGGGCCAGCCAGACCTTGAAGGCGGCCAGGTAGACCATGTGCGGTGTGGTGTCGGTGGCGCGGCACAGCCCGCGTACGTCGACGGGCAGTTCGAAGGCGTGCTGGGCGCCCTGGAACAGCGGCCGTCTGGGGCGGGGCAGGTCGGTGCGGAGCGCGGTGCGCGGTGCGCCCGCCAGTTGCCTTCGCCAGTAGTCCACCAGGCCGGACAGCCGCTCACCGGTCAGCGACTCGCGTTCCCAGACGGCGAAGTCGACGTAATGGGTGCCGGGCGGCGCCGGTTCGGCCGAGCCCTCGACCCGGTTGCGGTAGAGGGCGCACAGCTCCCGCCAGAAGATCGCGGTCGACCAGCCGTCGAAGACGATGTGGTGCGCCAGGACGAGCAGCACGTGCTCGGTGGGGGAGACCCGGTACAGGACGGGCCGCAGCAGCGGGCCGCCGGCGAGGTCGAACGGTCTGCGGTACTCCTGAAGGATGAGCCCGGCGGCGTCGGCCGTCTCCACCACCGGCAGCGGCACCGGCGCCGGGTCCGCCACCCGCTGTACCGGCCCCTTCCTGGTCATCGTGAACGTGGTGCGCAGCGACTCGTGCCGGGCGACCACCCGCTCGATCGCCCACTCCAGCGCCTCGACGTCCAGGGGGCCACGGAGCCGGAACGCGTGCGGCGCGTTGTAGGCGAGGCTCGCCGGGGCCAGGTGGTTCAGCACCCACAGGCTCTCCTGGGCGTAGGAGAGCGGGTATCCGGCGCCGGGCGTCCTGGGCAGCGGGCGGGGCCCGGTCCCGGCGGGACCGGCCAGCCAGGCGGCCAGCTGGGCGGCGGTCAGGTGGTGGAAGACGTCGGAGATCGACACCTGCACGCCCAGCCGGTCCTGGATCCGCATCGCCACCTGGACCGCGGCCAGCGAGTGGCCGCCCAGGCCGAAGAAGTCGTCGTCCGGGCCGATCTCGCCGGGTTCCAGATCGAGCACCTCACTCCAGACAGTGGTGACGACATCCAGTAACTCGGCCGGAACCCGGCCGGTCGTGCCCGTGTTCCCGGCCGGGGCGCCCGCGTGCGGGGCCGGGCCGTGCGGGATCGCCGGAGGGCTCACCGCCGCGGCGGCCGGGTCCCCGCTCCCTGCTCCGGCACCGGGACGGGGCTCCCAGGCAAAGGCCGCCACCGGACGGCCGGGGTCGCCGGCCGCGAAGTCCAGTACCCGCAGGTAGCCCTGGGCGAGCCAGGCGATCGTGTCCGCGTCGAACAGGTCGGCCGATCGGTTTTCTTCAGTCGACGCCACCAGTCCTGGTGATCGCGGTACCACCGCACGACTTGGTCGAGTCCTGCGTCGAAGTCAATGCGGGGTT
>NZ_JBEXUE010000163.1:0-19318 GCF_040614275.1 Streptosporangium sp. NPDC006013 | reverse complement strand
CGTCCGACACCGGCACCGCTTGCCGCCCCCGGCCCCCGGCGCGGACTTCGCTTCGCCCATGCCGTCGATGTTCGCTCGCCGACGGGCGGCGCATCCAATACCGACACGGCGCCCTGTCATACCCGGCAGGTATCACCGGGGTATGCTTTGGCCGTGGACACCTTGGAGACTCGCGAGCTGAGGTACTTCATCGCCGTCGCCGAGGAACTGCACTTCGGCCGCGCCGCCGAGCGCCTCGGCATGGCCCAGCCGCCGCTGTCCCGGGCGATCCAGCAGCTCGAGCGGCGCCTCGGCGTCCGCCTGCTGGAACGCAACCGCCGCGGTGTCGCCCTGACCGGCGCCGGGGAGATGCTGCTGCACGAGGGCCGCGCAGCCCTCGACGCGACCACCGCCGCCGCTCGCCGCACCCGCCGCGCCGGTGCCGCCGACAGCCCGGGCGGCCCCCGCAACCGCCTGGTACTGGCGGTGAAGGCCGGCGCGTCTCACGAGCTGCTGCAGAAGCTCCTCGACGCCTATGCGGCCGAGCCCGACGCCGCCGAGATCGAGGTGCTGCCGAGCGGCACGTGTGAGCAGGGAGAGATGCTGCGCGATGGCCGCGCTGATGTGGCGCTCATGCACGCGCCGTTCAACTCCCTCGCCGGGTTCGACAGCGAGGAACTGATGACCGAGGGGCAGATCGCTATCCTGCCCGCCGGGCACCCCCTCGCCGCGCACAGGACGTTGTCCCTGGCCGACGTCAGCGACATCCCCGATCTTCCGCTCGCCCGCTGGTCCCGCCACGGCACCTACCCACCCGGCCCGGGCCCCGAGATCCACGACCAGACGCAGCTGGCCCAGCTGATCGCCCTCGGACGCACCGTGGCCGTCTTCCCCGACTCCGCCCGCGCCTGGCTATGGGCCGAGCACACCGCCGTCCCCCTGACCGACGCACCCCCCGTCGTCACCCACATCGCCTGGCCCGCGCACAGCCGCTCCCTCGACCTCGCCGGGCTGATCCGCACGGCCACACGGCTATGACCCGCCCTTGCCTTCCATCGCCGCGACACACCGCCTGACAGCCGGCCCCCCTAGAGCTGCCCGGCCTTGCCGTGGAAGATCTTCCGGGCGAGCGCGTGGCGGCCCTCCTGGAGGTCGGCCTGCGCCTTGATCCGGCGCGGTAGCCGGGCTCGTCGGCCAGACGCAGGATGTGCAGGGACTCGGCGATCCGCCCATGGTGGGCGATCGCGTCCCCCAGCGGGGTCGGCCGCCCGGCAAGGGGCGCCCCCGCAAGAGGTCGGCGGGTCATTCCTCCAGGGCCGCCGCGATGTGGTCAAGGTCGGTGAGGAGCACTGCCATGCGTTGCGGCGGGATCGCCTTGACCATGCGCCGTTCGATGGCGTAGACGGCAGCCTGAACCGCGGCGAGGCGTGTGTAGCCCTCCTCGGTGAGGTGGGCGGGCCGGATGCGGCCGTGGTCGGCGGTGGCGGGGCGGGTGATCAGTCCCGCTTCCTGCAGGCCCCGCAGGACGACGTTTCCGGACTGCCGGGTGACGAAGGTCGCGCGGGCGAGGTCGGAGTTCGACATACCGGGGTGCAGGGCCAGGAGTTCGAGAGTGGCGTACTGCGGCACGGTCAGCCCGTGCTCGCGCAAGACCTTGTCCATGGCGCCGCGCAGGGCAGCCTGGGCGCGTTTAAGCAGGTATCCCACATGTTGGGTGACGTCCTTCGCGAGGCGGGGCGGCTCGGCCGGCATGCTCTCCATCATGTCAGTATTTTGACATAGCCGCCTCGGTGTCCTAGCCTCAACAATGTCAAAGTTCTGACATAAAGATCGAGGGATACCCATGCCTGTCACCATCGACGGTCCCGACTTCGTCGCTCTGCAAGTCCGCGACGTGGATGCGGCAGCGGCCTTCTGCGAGCAACACCTGGGCCTGCGTCGGGCCGCGGTTTCGCCGCCGCACGCGGTCGTGTTCGACACCAAGCCGACCCCGTTCGCCATCCGCGAGCTTCTCCCGGGCATCGACCTCGCCGACACGGCACGGCCCGGCCTCGGAGTGGCGCTCTGGTTCCAGACCTCCGACGCTCACAAGCTCCACGACCAGCTCACCGCCGCCGGGATCAAGATCCTCACCCCGATGACGGACAGCCCCTTCGGGCCGGTGTTCTCCTTCGAGGGCCCGGAGGGCTACATGCTCACCGCACACGGAGGCTGACCGCGACCGCCGTCTCCTTCGTCCCGGCCGGGCTCTTCTCGCTCGCCTCCAGCATCCGGTTCCTGGAGGGCTTCACCCCCGCGAGTCACCACCACGCGGCGGACGGGATCCTCCGCCTGACCTTTCCCGCCGCCGACGCGACCTCAGTGGTCGCGGCCACCGTCCGGCAGCACTCGGGAACAGACGGCGGCATCGGCACGGTGCGGGCCGAATTCACCGTGCACCCCGGCACCCCCGCCCTGGCGGAGGATCTTGAGCGCCACAGCTACTGGGAACGCATCTGCTTTGTGCGCGCTCCGCGCCGGCCGGTGCGGAGCGAGAACGTTCGAATAGTACGGAAACGCCTGTCACGGTACTGGACGAGTCATTCCGAATGATTAGAGGTCGTAGGCGATCAGCGATCGTGTCACCCCGGCGGGTGGTAGAGCTCTTGGGCGCGGGCGGAGTCGATGGGGCGGTCCTGGGGCAGGTGCAGGAAGTGGTCCAGCTGCCACGCCTGAGCAGTGCCGGCCTGGCGGTTGGTGGTGGTCACCCAGGGCGGGTAGACGCGGAAGGCTCGTTTCCCACCGGAACCGTTTATTGACACGACACCGCGTTGGCAGAGCGCGTCCACGGGAAAGACGAACTGGCCGAAGTGGTGATGGTCGCGGGTGCTGACGACGAAGAGGTCGACGGGGTCGGTCGCGTCGAAAGGCTGGATGGGCCCGCCCGGGGACCTCTTCCATACGGTGACGAACTGGCCGACCTTGGTGGGGGTCGTCTTGGCTGCGCGGAATCGGATGGCGATTCCGTCAAGGGTGAAGGCGTGGGCGGCGTACGCGGCACCCTCGGTTTCTGGGACCGGCTGCGAGCAGGTGAACCCGCAGGGGTCGTAGACAAGCGCTTTCGCCGCGAGGAGATCTCTGTGGGCCGGAGTGGTGTCCGACCACGGTTTGAATCCGGTGGGATGGAGATGGGGGGAGTACTCGCGGTTCGTCGCCATTCGTGCACCCTGTCACGACTGCTGGGACGGTCGCCGACTCAACTTAACGGCTCTACCCGGTGGAGTCCGGCCAGCAGTGCGCCGAGCGGCCGGAGGCGGAGACGATGGCCGCGCCGTCGAGTTCGACGGTCGTCAGTTCGACGCCGCCCAGTGGCCACTCCACGGCGAACTCGAAGTTCTCGGCCGGGGGCAACGGCCACAGCCACAGCCCGAAGTTGTTGAATCCGAACTCGCCGCCGCGCATGCCGCTGCCCATCGGAAGCCAGGACAGCAGCGGCCCGGACGGCGGATCGCCGGAGGCGCTCTTTGTGCTCTGTGCCCATTCGAGGGTGGTGACCTTCGTGCCGTCGGCGAACCGCACGCCCAGCCGCAACAGCGAGTCCGGTCGGTTGCCGCGCCCGAACGCCTGGGCGATCGGGGCCCCGGCCAGCTGCACGTACCACCAGTCCTCGGCGGGCAGGTCACCCTGCCTGGACGCGATCTCCACATCCAGCATGCAGCCGGTGCTGAAGACCCGGATCGTCGGCAGGAGTACCACGACGTTCGCACTCCGGGCCACCACCCGCTCGACCGCGAGCACCGCTCCGATCTCCTGCGAGGGCGGCGCGGACCACGGCGGGAGCTCAGGGCGGGCGATGGGTTCCTGTTCCGTCGGTACGGGATCGAAGAACATCACTTCACGCTACTTAAAAACCGCCGATGCTGACAGGCATCTTGTCGGCCCGGTCTCTTGTCGCGGCTCATTCGGTCGGGCCGAGTTCGAACCAGATGACGGTTCCGATCGAGTCGCGGTGAAATCCCCAGCGGGTGGCGAGGTCGTTGACGAGCAGGAGCCCTCGGCCGCCGGTGGCGTCCGATCCGGGCTCTCTCGTGCAGGGAATCTCCGAGGCGCCGAGGTCCTGGACGGTGATCAGTACGCCGTGGGGAGGAAGGCCACCGTGACGACGGGTTCCCGTGGCCGCTCGGCCGGTTCCGTCATTTACTCTGGCGTCGAGCGCCCAGGGGTGCGGCTCGGTGGACGGGTCATGCGCCGAGCCAGTCACGCACCCGGTCTGCGAACCAGCCGGGCCGTTGCAGCGGGATGCCGTGCCCGCAGTCCGCCACGATTTCCAGCTCGCTGCCCGGCAGGGCTTCGTGCAGCACGCGGGCCGACTCCCGCATCAGGCCCCGTTCACGCCCGCCGGCGAGGATCAGCGCCTCGCGGGGGAAACGCGACCACGCGGGCGGCGGCGTGAAGCGCAGGTTCTCGCCGACCGCGGCGAGCAGGGTCTGCTTCGAGACGCTCGCGGACGTGCGGATGTAGTCGTCGAGCAGCGGGTCGGGGATGAACAGCTGCTTGGCCTGCAACCTGGCGAACCACCGCTGCCGGGCGAGCCCGGCGGTGGCGCCGAGCAGGCCGAGGGTGAACCCGGCGGCCGCGATGGGCTTGGCCTGCGCGCTGACCACGACCACGCGTTCCACGAGCTCGGGCTGGTGTGCGGCGAGCAGGACCGTCAGCTGCGCGCCCAGGGAGAACCCGGCGACGGAGACGCGACCGCCCACGTCGTGCAGGAGCTTCGTCAAGGCTTCGGCGGTGCGGGCATGGGAGTGATACGTCTCGTCCGCGCTGCGGTCGTGGCCGGGCAGGTCCGGGACGATCACCCGGTGGTCGTGCGCGAGACGTTCCCGCACCGGCTCCCACATCCAACCGGCGACACCGCCACCGTGCAGC
The DNA here is from genome assembly GCF_040614275.1 of Streptosporangium sp. NPDC006013. Lineage (NCBI taxonomy): Bacteria > Bacillati > Actinomycetota > Actinomycetes > Streptosporangiales > Streptosporangiaceae > Streptosporangium > Streptosporangium sp. NPDC006013. The sequence goes on along the minus strand of NZ_JBEXUE010000163.1, from coordinate 14,431 downwards.
AGGAGCACGGGCGGGGCACCGGCGGGACCATACGTCTCGACATGCATATGGAACTGCTCCCGTCGCGTCGGCCGATGACCATGATGCCAGAGGGGGGCCGCCCGGCCGACGGCGCGACCCGTCCGGTGCTGGTGGCGGTCCCAGCACCGGTACGGACGCTGGGCCCGGGATCCACCTGGGGGCTGGAGGACCTCGACTACGCCGCCGCAGACAAGGACCGGGCGGCCGCGCCGACGGCGATCCGCGGCAACGCCCTGGCCGTGGCCACCGGCCCGGCAGCGTTGCATGCGGTGTTCTTCACCGCACGCAACGCCGACACCGCCCGACGCACCTTCCAACTCGGCGAGCGCGGCCACGACACCGACCGCCTCAGCAAGGCGGTCGAGCACCTCGGCCCGACCTACCTGGCAGCCGACTCGGTGGTCTACAACCTCGGCTACGCGGACCTCTCCCTGACCGCCACCAATCGGGTCCGCTGGGCCGGGGAGCAGGCGGGCGGCCCCTGCAACGAGGCCGTGTTCACCTACCTGCAGGTACGCGGCCTGTGGGCCAGCACGTCGTGGAACGACGCGCTCGCCGTGCTTGACAAGGCATGCGCGAACATCGAGGACGACTACACGGCAGGTCAAGCCGAGGTGCTGGCCGTCTGGGGCGGGCTCCAACTACGAGCCGCGATCACCGCGGCGCGGAAGAACGATGCCGACGAGGCCTGGTCACGCCACCGGCTCGCGGCCGAGGCGGTCACCAGGCTTGGTTCGCGCCAGCGCACCAACTACTACGAGCTGTGCACCAGCCAGACCAACGTCGACATCCATGGGGTCGCCGTCGCGGTCGAACTCGACGACGGCCCCCAGGCCGTGAGCCGGGGAAAGACGGTCCGGCTCCCGAAGGGCCTCCAGGCCAACCGCGTCGGATGCCACCATCTCGACTACGCCCGAGGCCTGCTCTGGTGCGGCCACCGCGAGGCCGCCACGGCCGAACTGGAACACGCGGAGAGGGCGGCCCCCTCCTCATCCGCAACCACCCCATGGCCCGCCAGGCCGTACGAACCCTGCTGGACCTTGAGCGCTATAGCTACAGAGAACGCATCCGCCGCCTCGGCGTCCGCATGCACATTCTTTAAAACGTCCGGTCTCCGGTATCCCATGAACCTGGGAATCGAAGAGCTGATCAAGCAGGCCCGGTAGGCCAAGGGGCTTACGCAGGCAAGCCTCGCCGACCGGATCGCCCGGGTGTCCGGGCAGGCCACGATCACTCGCAACGAGGTCTCCCGCTGGGAGCGCGCGGTTGCCCCTGGCCTGGCTGCCATGGTTGAGCATCGTGCTGGACCTCCCGCTGGCGGTGCTCGACCAGGCGGTTGTCCTGTCCCGCGCCAAGCGGCTGGGTGTCACTCCGCCGAGCATGAAGGGCGATCGCCTGACGTTGTTCAGTGACGGCTGGACGCGAGAGAACAATGAGGCGATGGCTGCCGGGCTGGTCGTCGAGAGCGAGGCCATGTCGGAGGAGTCCGCGCTCCGTGTTGCCCATGAGTGGCTGATCGTGGAGCCGCCACAGCTTCATGAGATCCGGGCGGGACGTCGTATCGGTCACTCACTGATCGACAAGATCGAGAACCGGGTTGACCATTTGCGGCACCTCGATGACTACGTGGGCGGCACGGACCTGCACGCGCTCGTCTCCCAGGAGTTGGAGGCCACCGCTACGGTCGCCAGGGAGGCCGCCTACAGCGAAGACGTGGGCCGCCGACTCTTGAAAGCCGTGGGAGAACTCTGTCAGCTCGCGGGATGGATGACCTCTGACGCGGGACTGTACGGTCGCGCTCGTACCTACTACGTCAAAGGCATCCAAGCCGCGCATGTCGCCGGAGATGAGCCGACGGCGGCCAATCTACTGTCCTCGTTGAGCTATCAGATGGCCAACGTGGGAGATCCTCGGGAAGCTGCCATGATGGCTCGTACGGCGGTCAAAGGCGCTGAGCGATTGTAATTCTTTCTTTGAAATCATCGGCAGTTTTTACGGAAACTCTGAAAGCTGGCCGCGATGAAGCCTGGAAATCGCACTTTCCTGAACTCCAATCAATTTGGACCCCTTCATTTCTAGCAACTGCCCTCGTAGATCCCCGTAGTGAGTAGCCGGTGGAATGTCAATCGCCATGTATGACTCAATCCCGCTGGTCTCCCATGAACATCCCGCAGTCGCGAAAGTGTCTTCGATCATTTTTTGAATTGAAAGATCCATGAGGATGATATGTGCAGTTGAATGCCCGGACTCTGCCATGAATTCTTCGAAAACAAGCTCGCGGCGAGCGTGATCCGCGCGAACGCGGATCACATCGCCCCAGGAAATACCTCGGACGAAGAAAGGTGTGTTAAGTACGCGGGCTTCAAATTTAATATCCGTCTTTTCTGTCCATAGGCGTTCCGTTGATACTGGAGGCCATTCTGAAGCTTCTTCTGGAAGGTCGAATGCAACTTTGAAAAGCCGTTCCTTGGATCCTGTCGGATGTCGGGCTTCGTATGCACTCACTTTATATACCTCTAATCGAGGAAGTCTCGCAATTCATCATCCCACTCTTCAAGCGACTTTGTCGATTTGTCGCGATTGCATGTCCTGCAAGCCACGCAACCATTGTGGGCGGAACCGCAACCGCCGCTTGCCCGCGGGATGCGATGATCAATTTGAGCATCGTCCGGCCTCCCGGGGACGGGGGTACCATCGGGCAATCGTGATGGTCTACGCTCAACATCCCGACCACAATATTCGCACTTATAATTACCGCCATTCTTGGCCGCGTTCTCGTCATACACCTTCTGACGTTCAGTGTCTGTGAACTCCAGCCTCGAGCGATGGTCGGGATGGCGATTGCAGTTGTGAACGAGTACGGCTTGGTTACCTGCCAGGACATGGTAAGTGTGGATGTCGTCGACTGTCAGGTTGTGGACGCGTTGGGGGGCGGTCCACTTCTTGATGGCGGTGATCTGGACGTGGGTGCCGGCTGAGGTCTGCAGCCACATGCCGGGCTGGAGTTCGCTGGCGTCGACCCACTCGCGTAGAGAAGGAACCCAGAAGGGGTGTATGTCCGTCGCGGTGATCGGGGCGGTGGTGTTACCTCTGCTGCCGTCGATGTCCACGGTGATCTTGACGAGGTTCTTGGTGCCTTCTCCTGAGATCAGGACGGTGACGGCCCGGGCTTCGGTGCGGCCGGTTTCGGGGTCGGTGGCGAGCACGTACTCGCCGACCTTGACGTCTTCGATCGGTTTTTGGGTTCCGTCGGCCATCAGGACGAGAGTGCCCGCTATGAAGCTATGGCGTCTGCAAGCTTTAGCGGCACCCTTTGCTCCCTTGGCGAGCTTGCTGCCCAGCTTGGCTGCCGTCGCGGCGACTTTCCCGCCGGGGATGAATCCGATCACCCCCATCGCACAGCTGCCCAAGGACGGGTTGGCTGCGCAGTTGAGCGCGTCTCCGATAAAGAAGTCGCACAGGAAAGTACCCGAGCATCCGTCCGCGAGGTTTTGCAGGGTGGATGGAGGCTCCTGGGGATAGATCAGGGTCGTGGGCGAATCAGATGGCGTGTAACCTACCGGCTTTACGGAGCTCGGTTCGCCGCAGTTTCCAGGATTCCACTGCTCGCAAGGAATCCCGCCGCCGCCGTTACCGCCGCCACCACCACCAATGATATCGATTCCGCCGGTACAGCCACCGAAGTTCTCCGGGCGTTCCCGGCCGTAATTACAGTGGAGTTCGTCAGGAGTAGGTGGATTCCGATCTTTGGTTGCGTTGTTCGGATCGTTTATGAAGTCCTTGCTGTTCGGGTCGAAGTCAGGCTTATACGGTGGCTCTACTGGCTTAGGTTTCGGCTTAGGTGCAGGACCGCTGCCGCAGCTATAACAAGGATTACTGCCTCTGGGGGCGCTTCCGGTAGTGCTTGTCGCGCTGGCTTTGCCTCTGGAGGTGCTTCCGGTAGTGCTTGTCGCGCTGGCTTTGCCTCTGGGGGTGCTTCCGGTAGTGCTTGTCGCGCTGTTGCCTACGGGGGCGCCTCCGGCAGTGCCTGACGCGGTGGCTTTGCCAGGCGGCTTCGGGGGATTTTTGTGAAATGTCACATGCGGGCAAAGGGGGTGCCAAGGCCAGAGGCAAAGAGGGAAATGCCCACTGGGATCAATATGGACCAGCGGACTGCCATTGCCATAGGTATATCGGTTCGCTTGGATCGATGGACTCGGCTCAAGGGTCCAGTCGTCGCGGGAGGCGAAAGTGCCGGTGCCGGGCTGGTACCAGCGGGCGTGCATGTTGACCTTGCCGGTGTCCGGGTCGGTGTACTCGCCCTGGTAGCCCAGTGTGCGCTGAGTGCCGGAGCGGTGGGTGACCTCGCCGAACGGGTCGTAGGCGGCCGAGTCGACCAGTGCGGTGCCGGAGAAGGTGCCCACCACGTCGCCATGTAGGTCGGTCATGGTTCCGAGGGCCGGCCCGGCGCCTTCCTGCAGGCTGAGCAGGCCGCCGAAGGGGTCGCGACCGTACTTGGCCAGGGTGCTGCCCGCGCCGTCAGCGACGGCGACGATGTCGTTTTCCAGGCCCGAGTAGGTGAAGCGCTGCTGCTCTGTCCCCTTGGTGCGCGACGTCATCCGGCCCAGCGCGTCGTAGCCGTAGGAGGCATCACCGTCGGAGATCAGACGGTCGAAGGCGTCGAAGGTGAGGTTGCGGGTGACGCCGGCCTTGGTCTCCGATGCCACGGTGCCACGGGGGGTGTAGGTGTAGTCGGTTCCGGCGCCGGAGGTAAGCCGGTTGCGCTCGTCGTAGACGAAGGTCTTGTCCCCGGCCTTGGTGCGGTTACCGGAGTCGTCCCATTCATAGGCGGTGGTGGCGCCGCCGGGGGCGGTCCAGGAGGTGAGGCGTCCGGCGTGGTCATAGCCGTAGGTGTTGGTGCCCGCTCCCGCGGTGCCGGTGGTGGTCTTGGTAGTGAGGTTGTCGTCCTTGTCCCACTCATAGACGATCTTCGACAGCTCGGTGCCGGAACTGTTCTTCAATGTCTGGGAGGTGGGCCGGTCGACGGCGTCGTAGACGTAGGTCTGGGTGTTGACCGGGCTCGCAGAGGTCTTGGTGGTGAGTCGGCCGGCGTCGTCGTAGCCGTAGGTCCAGGTGCGTCCGGTCACCGGGTCGCCGGCGGTCTTCAGTTGGCTGGCGTTGTCCCAGGTGTAGTTCGCTGTGCCGGTGGCGTCGATGCGCTGGGTGGGGTTGCCTAGGGCGTCGTAGGTGTAGGCAGCGATCTGATTGGTCGCCTTGGATGCCTTGGTCAGCAGGCTGCGGTCGTTGTACTCCAAGGTGTAGTCGCCGATTGCGGTCACTCGGCCCGCTTGGTCGTAGGTGACGTTGCGCTCGGGGGTGGCCACTGATGCACCGCTGCCGGTCTCCTTCACCATCTGGCCGAGCGGGTCGAACTGTCGGTCGATACGCACTCCGCCCGGCTGCAGCGTGGAGACGGCATTGCCCGCCGCGTCGTAGATGGTGGTCCAGGTCCGGTCGGCCGCGCCGGGGTGGGTCGTGGTCGGTGGCTCGATGACCGATTCGACCAGGCCGAGGGTGTTGTAGCTGGTCCAGGTCGCGTTGCCGCGGCCATCGGTGGTACGGGTGCGCGCGCCGGTGGCGTCGTAGCCGAACGTCGAGGTGATCGATTTGCTGGCGGAGACCGGCTCGATCAACGCGGTCATTCGGCCCAGCGCGTCGAACTGCCGCTGGGTGACGTGCCCTTCGGCGGAGGTGGTGCTGGTCGGGTTGCCGGCCGGGTCGTAGCCGAAGCCGAACGTGCGCACGACGCTTTCGGTGCTTCCGGTTCTGCTCAGGTCCTTGGCCGCGGTCTTACGACCGGCCAGGTCATAGGTGGCCTCGGTGGCGTTACCCAGCGGGTCAGTCACCTTGGCGGTTCGGCCCAGGAAGTCGTATCCGATGGCGGATGTTTTGTTGAGCGGGTCGGTGATGGCGGTGACCTGCCCGGCGGCATTGACCGTGTAGCTGGTGGTCTTGTTACCCGGTGCGACGCTCTTGGTGAGGTTGCCCGCGGTGTCGTAGGTCAGCGTGGTGGTGTGCGCGGCGGTGGTGGGCCTGCGCTCGATCTGGGTGTTGGTGATTCTGCGGCCGAGATCATCGTAGGTGGCTTCTCTGCGCGCGCCGGTGGGGTCGATGACCGCGAGCGGCTCGCCCAGCAGGTCGTACTCCGAAACCCATGTACCGCCGGGCCCGGACGGACCCGGGTCGGTCACCCGGACCTGACGACCCAGCGCATCGTATTCGGCTGAGGTGACATGGCCTCGCTGGTCGGTGAAGCTGGTCATCTGGCCGGCGGCGTCGTAGCCGTAGCTGACCTTGGGAGTCAGCGAGCTGCCGCCCGGCGGGGTGTAGGACGGCAAGGTGGTTGAGGTCAGGCGGCTGGCCCTGTCGAACGTCGAGGTGACGGCCCGCCCCTCGGCATCGACGTTCTGGGTCAGGAGCCCGGCGCTGTCGTAGCCGTATCTCACCGTGGGTCGCTCGTTGGTGGCGGATCCGGCCTTGTCGATCTTCACCTGCGGGGACTTCTCCTCCACGAGTTGCCCGGCGAGGTCGTAGCGCATTGTGGTGGTGAAGTCCGCAGGCGTGGCGCCGGAGGCGTTGCCCCGCGGGTCGGTCGCCTCGGTGACCAGGCCGCGGTCGTCGTAGGACCAGGTGGAGACCAGATCGTCGGCGCCGTTCTCCACGGTCTGGCGGGTCACCTGCCCCAGGGCGTTGTAGGCGTAGAGAGTGGATTCCACTCTGGTGCTGCCCGCACCGGTGAAGTCCTCTTTGGTGACGTTGCCGACAGCGTCATAGGTGTAGGCGGTCTTGCGTTTGAGCGTGGCGGGATCGAACGTGGTGGAGGTCAGGCGCCCCGCCGCGTCGTAGACATGGTCCTCGGTGGCCTTGCCGCCGCCGGTCACCTGCTTGGTGAGGTTGCCGGCCGCATCATAGGTGTTGGCCTCCAGCACCACGTCCGTTGTGGTGGTGGAGCCGTTCAGTCGGACGTCGTCACCGATCACCTCCGACAGGCGGTTGTTGGTGAAGTAGGTGTAAGAGGTTTTGCGACCCATCGCGTCGGCCTCACCTGCCAGACGGCCTGCAGGGTCATAGGAGAAGGACTCCAGCACCACATCTTGCGCGGCCTGAGGCGCGACCGGGCTGCCGGTCCAGTTCTTGATCGTTGTGGAGGCCAGTTCACCACGCTTGGTGTAGGCGTAGGTGTAGACCGTCCCTTTCTCGTCGGTGATGCTGGCGCGGGTTCCATCTGTGTTCCAGGTGACACTGGCCACGGCACCTTCCGGGCCGGTGACCGTTTCCACCCGGCCGGCGGAGTTGTAGGTGTAACTGATCTTCCGGTCGGGATCACCACCGGTCAGATCCACGGCCGTCTCGGTGAGTTTGTTGCCGTCGGTGTCGTAGGCATAACGGGTCTGCCTGGTGTGCGTCACATTGGTGATCTCGTTTTTCACTCCGGCACCGGTATGGGTGAGCACCCGGCCCAGCCCGTCATAGGTGGAGGTCGTGACCACCCCGTCGGGGTGGGCCTGCGAGATCTCCGTGCGCGAGGTCACCCGCCCCAGTGCGTCATGAGCGAACTGGATTTTCAATCCTGACGGGCTGGTCTGCTCGGCCAGGTCCCCTGCGGCGGTGTAGCGGTAGGTCGTCTCGTTGTCCTTGGAATCCTTGGCCGACTTGCGCAGGCCCGCCGGGGTGGTGCCGCCACCGACGGCGGGTTCGGTGCCGTCGGTGTAGGTGAAGGTCGCCGAGCGTCCACTGGGGAAGTCCGAGGTGGCCGGGGTCGTCACCTTCGCCACGTCACCAAGAGTGGTGTACTCGGTCGTGGTGGCGTAGGTGTTGTCGGTGGCGCCGGCTGAGCGTGCGTCCCGCGACACGGTGAGCTGGTCGTTGCGCGGGTCGAACTCGTCGGCGGTGTTGCGGTAGAACGTCTGACGGGTCGGCTGACAGTTTGTCGCCTCACGGCAGGTCTTGACGGCGGTGACGTTGCCGCGGGCGTCGTTGACCTGTTCGGTGACGTTGTTGTTCGGGTCGGTGACCTTGGCGAGGAATCCGCCGGTGTCGTACTCGTACTTGGTGACCTTGAGAAGCTGGTCGGTCCGGCTGACCGGGCGGTAGCCGCGCCGGGCGTCGTGCGTATAGCCGAGGGTGTTGTTGTTCGGGTCGGTCACCGTGACCGTCGTCAGGCCACCGGTGTCGGCGTGGACCGGCTCACCGAGTTTCCAGGTGCCGCCGTGCTGGTCGACGTGGGTGGCGACCCGGTCGTTGGCCGGGTTGTAGGTGTTGGACATCCACACCCGCCCGGACGGCAGGGTGATCTTGTTCAGTTTGAAGGGCGCTTCGGCTCGGGCGGCGTAGTGGGCGCTGACCTGGGCGGCCGTCAGTGCCCGGTCGTAGACGGCGACCTCGTCGATGAGGCCCTTGAAGCCGAACTCCGCGGGGTTGGAACGGCCCGCCGGGGAGCCGGGCAGCCGCGAGTCGGTGCTGCCGCTGCCGATGACGGTGGAGGCCATCCATTCGCTGTACTCCACTCCCACGTTGGCCGAGCCCGCGGCGGCGCCGTCGACGTACAGCTTGGTGACGCCGCCGGTGGAGGTGATCACCGCGTGGTGCCACTGGCCGTCGTTGACCGCCTGGGGTGAGGTGACCGGGGTGTAGGGAGCCCCTTCGAACGACGCCCTCAGCTGCCCGCGCAGCTTGCCGTCGACCCCGACGTAAAGACCCGGGACCCCGTTGAAGGAGGAGGAAGGGGTCCACGTGTTGAATCCGCCCGACCAGAAGATGAAGCCCGAGTCGCTGGTCTTGAACCACGACTCGACCGACACGCTCTTGCCCATCTTCGGAAACAGGCCCCAGTGCTGGATGCCGGAGGAGGTGCCGCTGCCCTGGAAGTTGGCCGATGCGTTCGTGGTGCCGGTCAGCGCGCCTGGCCTGCCGCTTTGCACTCCGGTCTTGAAGTAGGCGCAGCCACTCTGGCCCGTCTCATCGGGAAAGCAGGTGTAGGGGCCGCCCTCAGGGTCGTTGCCGGAGCGGACCTCGCCCATCCGCCAGTAGCCCAGCGGCCGGTCATCGAGCACGCTCGCCCGGTAGCGAGAACCGGTCGCGTAGTCGTAGACGGTGCAGTTGGGAGCCGCCGTCGGTGAGCAGACCTGGCTGAGACGCTGCCCGTCATAGGCGTAGGACCAGGTGAGGGGTTGTCCGTTGACCGGGTCGGTGGCCACGGCCGTGACGTGCTCGCCGGTCCAGGTGAAGGTCAGCGACCGGCCACCGGCCGCGGTGACCTTCGTCAGCTTGCCGCCCGCGTCGTAGAGCAGGTCCTGAGCACGGCCACGCTTGTCGGTCAGCTTGGTCAGGCGCCCTTGGGCGTCGAAGGTGTAGGAGAACGATGACTTGTCCATCAGCCGCCAGCCGCCGCCCTCGGCCGTGGCCAGCGTGACATGGACGCCGGGCGGGGGCTGGAAGAAGACCGGGCTGCCCGCGGTGCCGGGTTTTTCGGCGAAACGGAGCTTGCGGCCATCGGGGTAGGTGACCAGCAGGGTCTGCGGGGTGCCCCCCTCGGGCTGGATCCTCATGTCGAAGCGGGTCGACCAGCCGGGCCCGAACATTCCATCCACCCGGGAGTCCAGGCTGTTGTACGAGCGCGTCACTGACAGGGGCGGCCCTGAGGTGGAGACCGAGGCGTCGGTGAAGGTGGTGGTGTAGTTGCCGGCGAGCTGGTGGAACTCCTGACCGTTGACGCCCCGGTCGGCCAGATGGGAACCGGCCAGGGGCTGGCGGACGCCGGTGACGAAGGTCAGGTCCGACAGGGTGCCGGTCTCCTGGGTGCCGGTGTCGCGGACCGTCACCTCCCAGACGTAGCGTTTGCCCCACGCCAACTTGCCCGCCGGTACCGTCCACGCCGGGCTGATCCAGGAGCGCCACCCCGACAGCGTGCACGTGCCCAAGGTGCCGTTGTCCAGCAGTTGGCAGATCTTGTACTGGTACTCCACCGAGCCGCTGCCGATCCCGGTGTTGTAGCCGTAGGCGTTCAGCTCCGGGGTGAGGGTGTCCACCTGAGATTGATCATCGGGGGAGTAGGCCACCACCCACATGCTCATCAAGGACAGCGTGTTGCGAGCCTCCGGTGCGAGAACTCCCGACCCGGCTCTGTTCGACGACGACTGGACGATCTTCTTCTCGGCCGGTTTGAAGTCCCTGACATCAACCGATGAACCGCCCTCCAGTGACCGCAATGTCCCCGAAGGCTTCTTCTCGCCTTTGCCGCCGTCATCGGGTGGGGAATCTCCGGTCACGGTCGTCGCCGTGGCCGCGGAATCAACCAGCGATGGAAATCCCGCCGCAGAGCCGGTCAACTGCTCGGGCGTATCGGGAGAGCCCTGAAAAAGTGCGGGCGGCTGCACTTTGGCGGACACCGGAACCGCCTGGAACAGCAACAGGCCCGGGGTCACGGCCACGGTGGCGGCAACCGCCATCCAGGTACGCACGCCTGCGGAAAACGTCCACGACAAACTCCGGCGCATACGCCGTCATCCTCCGAACACGTCAGCGCGAGAACGAATGTCCTCGCGTTATCTCGGCCCGTCAGGGAGCCCGGACAAGACCGGAGCTGACGGTTCAGAGTGCATCAGGTATGAGCAAACGATCAGAAACTACATATAGATCACTTAAATCCGCAAGATCTACATAAGGAAGAAATAAAGGACGTTACGGTCAGGTTTGAGAAGATGAGATGTCGAATGCGTGAGCGATATGTGACGCATGGTTGTGGAGTGGTGCGATAAAAACGACAACGCAGGAGGAAGCCGTAATCACCTTCGGTTGTCTCGCACGGTTCACCTTCGAGGGATTTTCTTAAAAGACCAGCTCACGCGCGGTGAGAAGTGGTGGTATCCATGAGGAACAGCGGCTAAGACCTGGTTTCGGACATCCGCTGATGATGAGGGCATCGCTCCATCAGTGACCGGGTGCGATGGGGAGATCCTGGCCGGAAGCGGTCATGATCGAACCCGTCCGGTGCCGTCGCTGTCCTGCCTGGCGAAACCCTGATCGGTCCCGCGCGACCACGGCCTTGCCGGGCGGATGCTCCGCCTCCGCCCGGCTCCGGGATGATGGGCGCCATGAACGAGTTCGTCGAGTCCATGGCCCAGGTGGTGACCGGGGTGACGGTCGTCACGGTGAAGGACGAGCGGGACGATGTGGGGGTCACGGTCGGCACGTTCACCTCGATCTCGCTGGACCCGCCGCTGGTGATGGTGAGCCTGGACAACGCCGGATACCTCAACGAACTGCTGCTCCGGCACGACCGCTGGGCCGCCAGCGTGCTGTCGGCCGGGCAGAAGACGGTCGCCAGCCGGTTCGCCACCGCGGGCCGTCCCGGTGCCAGGCTGCTGCTCGCGGGCATGCCGCATCACCGGGGTGAGCTGAGCGGGGCCCTCATCGTGGACGGCGGCGTCACCGCGCTGGAGGCCGAGACGGTCAAGGTCGTCCCGGCCGGGGACCACACCCTCTTCGTCGCCAAGGTCCTCGGGGTCGACTACGTCGACGCGTCCGTTCTGCCGCTGTCGCGCTACCGGAGTCGCTACCGCTGACCCGGCGGGCCGCGCGTCCCTCCGTGCGGGAAACTCCCGTACGGGCAAGAGCCGCCGCGTTCGGACGCGGCGGCTTACTCAGCAGAAAACGCGGTCAGCGGATCGTCCACGAGCCCGGCAGGATGAGCGGTCCGTACGAGGGCAGGCCCAGCTCGCCCGCGAGATGGGCGAGGGGGCCCCATGCCTCCACGCGGACCTGAGCCAGCGCGGCGGCCTTGTCCTCGCTGGACTCCGCGGGGCGCAGCCGCTCCAGCGGGTTGAGCCTGGGGTAGGCGCGCACCGGGGCGTCGGCGGGCAGGCCGGCCTTCCTGCGGGCCACGGCCAGGGCGTCCTCCAGACCGCCGAGCTCGTCGACGAGCCCGTTCTTCAGGGCGTCGGCCCCGGTCCAGACCCGGCCCTTGGCCAGCTCGTGGGCGCGCTCGCGGGTCAGGCCGCGCCCCTCGGCGACCTTGTTCACGAAGTCGTCGTAGACCCGGTCGAGCCAGGCGTTGATCCGCGCCCACTGCGCCTCGGAGAAGGCGTTCGTGGGGGAGAACATCCCGGAGTTGGCACCCTCGCCGACGATCTCCGAGGTGACGCCGATCTTCTCCAGCAGGCCGCCGATGACCGCCTTGCCGCCGAACACGCCGATGGAGCCGGTGAGCGTGCCCGGCTGGGCCACGATGACGTCGGCGGCCATCGAGACCATGTATCCGCCGGAGGCGGCCAGGTCGCCCATCGAGATCACGATGGGCTTGCCGGCCTTGCGGGTGAGCACCACCTCGCGCCAGATGGCGTCGGAGGCCACGTACGAGCCGCCGGGGCTGTCGACCCGGAAGACGACCGCCTTGACGCTGTCGTCGCGGCGGGCGGCGCGCAGTGCCGCGCAGACGGTGTCGGAACCCATCGCGCCGCCGCCGCCCATCGGGCTGCGGCCGCTGCGGCCGAGCCGGATCGCGCCGTTGCCGCGGACCAGCGCGACGGCCTGCTCGCCCGGGTGCGGGAGCTTCTTCGCGGTCAGCGCCTTGGCGTAGCGGCCGACGTACAGCAGCAGCGCGTTCTCGCCGACATCGCGCTTGACCTCGTCGTAGACCTCGTCGCGGTAGGCCATCCGGTCGACGAGCCCGGCCTCGACGGCCTCGGCGCCGATGAACGGGCCCTGGTCGATCAGCTCGCGTACCCTGGCGGGCTCCAGCCCGCGCCCCTCGGCGACGCCCGCCACGACCTGCTCGGTGACCGACTCGGTGATGCGGCCCATCGACTCGCGGTGGGCGTCGGTCATGTGGTCCTGGGTGAAGGTGTTGGCGGCCGTCTTGTACTCGTGCCGCTGGCCGAGCTGGTACTCGACGCCGAGCTTGCCCAGCGCGCCGCGCAGGAAGCGCTGCTCCATCGCGACGCCGGTGAGCCCGACGTCGCCGGACGGCTGGAGGTAGACCCGCTCGAAGGCGCTGGCCAGGTAGTAGGGGACGGTGCCGCCGCTGAACTCGCCGAAGCTCTCGGCGAACGCGACGGTCAGCTTGCCCGAGGCCCGGAAGAGGGCGACGGCCTGGCGGAGCTCCTGGACGACCGCGAGCCCCGGCGACTGGGTGCCGATCTTGACGATCAGGGCCTTGACCCGGTCGTCCTTCCTGGCGCGCTTGAGCCCGGCCAGCACGTCGGCCAGGCTCGTCTTGCGCATCGCGAGGAGGGCGCCCAGCGGATCCGCCGGGGCGCCGTCGGTCAGGCCCTCGGTGAGGTCGAGTTCAAGGACCAGTGGAGCGGTACGCCGCTGCTTGAACCGGTCGACGGTATCGATGATCACCTTGGTCGCGTCCATGCCCTTCACCCTAAGCGACACATACCGGGCTTATGCGGATCGGCGTAGGTTCGTCGGCTTTCCGGGTAGGCGGGGCGGTGAGGCCCGCCGGTGTCCCGCTTTCACCGGGCTCGCCGGACGTTCGGCTGCCTGCCGGGTACGCGGTGGGCGCTCTCTCGTCGGCGGTGCCGGGGATGCGCGGTGTGGCGAGGTTCACCCGCCTGACGGGGCGACGCGTGTGACCGGCCACTTGCTATTTCGGAATAATCCGAAATAACATCGCCGTCGTGACTGAGCCGGATGATCTCGACGAACTCCTGCGCGCCGTGGCCGGCAGACACCGTCGGCGCATCCTCTTCGAGGTCTGGGAGCGTGAGCGTGGTGCGGGAGAACTGGCCGACCGGCTCGGCCTGGCCCCGGCCAGTGTTTCGGAGCACCTGAAGGTGCTGCGCAAGACCGGCTTGGTCACGATGAGGGTCAACCGGACGTATCGGCTCTACCGGGCCTGCCCTGAACGGCTTCACCAGCTCGCCGATCTGCTCGTGCAGGCTTTTCCGGTCACCGTCCGAGCCCAGGACAGCGAAGAGACCCAGGAGGACACGACATGAACGAGCAGACTGTGCGCCCGGCGAACGCGGTGGCGCATTTCGACATCGGCGGCCCGGACGACGCGGGCCTGCACCGCTTCTACGGCGATCTGCTGGACTGGCAGATCAACCGCAAGGGGCCGGGATATGCGCTGGTGCAGACGCCCGGTGGGCTGGGCGGGGCGATCGTCGAAACCGAACAGGCCGGTGTCACCCTGGGCGTGGTGGTCCCGGACCTTGAGCAGGCGGTCCGCCGCGCGGCCGAACTGGGCGGCGCGGTCACCATGCCGCCGACCGACAACGGCTGGGTGGTCAAGGCACAGGTCAAGGACCCGGCCGGCAACGTTCTCACCCTCATCCAGGCATGAGCGGCGGCTGATCATGTGTTCCACCTGGTCGCGTTAGACGTCTTGTGCGGCTTCTCCAGGCCCTGCACGTGGATCGCA
>NZ_JBEXUE010000162.1:0-19347 GCF_040614275.1 Streptosporangium sp. NPDC006013 | reverse complement strand
ATGATCGCGGCCTACGCCGACCAGAACCCGGCGCGCTCCGGCGGGGACTCCGAGTCACTCGTCGGCATCGACACGATCCGCACCAGGATCGAGGACCCGCACCCGCCACGCATCGCTCCTACTGCCGGGGGTCTGCGGCCAGGTTGAAAAGAATGCGCCGGTCAGCGGCGCGCCTGGCCGGACGGTGCGCTCCGCCGGGCGCTCCACGCCACCACCGCCGCGGCGGGCGGGTTAAGGGCCCCGCACAGCACCCGCCAGGTGCCGCAGTGGCAGGTCTGGTAGCGCACCAGCCCTTCGCTGGTGTGGTGGTGGGAGCGGGTGTGCCAGTCATGTCCGTCGTGGTCGTTCATGGGTCCAGCGTGCTGTAATGGCATTGTGCATCTCAACCCTTACGGAGCGGACGCGGTCCTGCTGATGGCGGACCTGACCAACTTCCCGCCCGCATCCCTCGACGACCTGGTGAAACGGTGCGCGGACGCCGGCCTCGTCATCGACCGCTCCCCGGGGGAGGCAGACCTGGCTGCCGCGCTCAACCTGGCCGAGCAGTGGTGCGAGATCGTCGATACCCGCGACGAGCGCGCACGGGTCGCGCTGCTCAACGACCTGCTGGCCACCTCGGCGGCGTATCCCCGCGTCACTGACCACGCCGGAACCGGCTGGCACCTGCACTATCGCGACGCGGGCCTGTCGCTCGGCGGCGTGCTGCGCGCGCTGGTCGCGGTGGGCACCGCCCTGCATCTGACGGGGCGCGGCATGTCGCGGCTGGCGCGCTGCGCGCGCGACGGCTGCGGGCTGGTTTACGCGGACGTCTCGCGGAGCGGCCGGCAACGCTACTGCTCGCCGCGCTGTGCCAACCGGGACGCGGTGCGGCGGCACCGGGCCCGGTACGCTCCGCCTTCCCCGGTGAATCGACAGTGAACCTCTGCGGGCGGCCACCGACTACTGCGGCATCGGTGGCACCAACGTCAAGCCAGGTGACCCATCGAGGTGGGGCGCCTGCCAGACGAGCCTGGTCTCGACCGAGGGGTGGTCCTCGGATTCCGTTTGTATGGCTGCTCGTCCTGTGCTGGGAGTCGCATCCGTCGACTGTGCGGCTTTGCCGTCATTCTCGTGGAAAGCAATGCTTCGGCCAGCCTGTGTTCAGGAGAAAGCAGAGTGTGACAGGCGCGCGACTCATAGCATCAACGCTATGAGCTGGGGTACCGTAGAACTGGAACCGGAAGTTCGGAAGTGGCTTGAGGATCTGCCCGCGGTCTCGTTCGCGAGGGTGGTTTTCTATGTCGATCTGCTTGCGGTGGAGGGGCCTCTGCTGGGGGAGCCCTACACGAAGCAGCTTGACGGCAAGCTGCGTGAACTCCGGTTTCACCTTGACGAGTTCGCCGTGCGCATCACCTACTGGATCGCACCTCATCGCCGGATCGTGCTCTTGACTGTGTTTCACAAGACGCGGACGCGTGACGACCGTGAGGTTGAGCGGGCTCGGCGAGCCATGCGTCGCTGTGTCGAACTGGCGCACACCGTCGACGAGGAAGAAGAAACAGCGTGAGCGAGCAGGAAAGCTGGCAAGAGCTCAGAGACCGTCGAATGGCCGAGCCGGGCGCGGCTGAGGCCTATGAGGCCACGCGTCTCGCCTACGAGCTGGGCAGAACGGTTCGGGCGATGCGTGAGGGGCGAGGCTGGAGCCAGAACGACCTGGCTCGTGCGGCAGGCATGACACAGTCGGCCGTGGCGCGCTTCGAGGCGGGCGGGACCATTCCCACGTTGCCGGTTCTGGAGCGTCTGGCGCGTGCCCTGGACGCGGATGTCGAGGTTCGCTTGACACCACGGGCTCCCGCTGCTTGAGCTGAGGCCCAACGCCGACAGGAAACCTATCGTCATGTTGCCGACACCTCGCGGGTTGCTGCAGCGTTGGTGGAACGGGGGTCTCCTGCCCGATCGGTCTCACATCCGGCGAGGCGTAGACCTGCGGTAACTGATCGATCCTGGCCCTTGGTCGCCTGGCATAGCCCGGTGCCGATCAAGGGCCAGAGCCGTCTTCGGCGAGGAGTTTCATTACATGGTTAAAGGCGGTCCACCCCAGGCGCCCGGCCCGGCATGGCTGCGCCTGTCCGACGAGGAGATGGCCAACCAGCGATACGGCCTTCCCGCCGGAAAGCGCAATGGAATTCACACTTGGCCATCAATATTTACGTTCCTGCTTCGTTCCCAGCACTCCAGCGAAAAACCATAATTCGCCTACGCCTGGATACCTGAGCGCCTGGATATCTCTACCGCCGAACCCACCTCGGCGGTCCGAGGTGGAGCCCTTCCCGAATATCAGCAAGTTAATGAGAAAGATCCGTGAGGTCCCAGATCCGGATGCTGCCGTCGTTGCCGCCGGAGATCGCGATTGGTTTGCCTTTGAGCATGGTCACCGCGACCCCGCTGACGGCACCGTGGTGGCCGGAGAAGGGAGGCAGGAGCGGTTTCATCGTCTGCGGGTCCCACACGATCACCGTGCCGTCCTCCTGCCCGGTCACCAGCACCGTCCGGGATCCGACGCGCGTGACGGCCATGGCGGTGGAGCGGATGCTCAGAGCCTTGCTATACGGTTCGCCCGTCATGGCGTCCCACAAGCGGATGCTGCCCCATCCGGGGGCATATCTGCGCTGGAAGAAGACGATGGTCTTACCGTCGACCTGCCCGATCGCCAGGGATTCAGCCTGGCCTCTGCTAGTGATCGGCTTGCCGATCGGTTGGCCGGTGGCCTGGTCCCATAGCTTTATCTGATGGCCGGAGGCGGTGGCGATGATCCGGCTGCCAACCGCGACGGCATCGACTCCCGTCGCGGTGACCTGGCGGAGAAGGTTTCCCGTCGACAGATCCCAGAGTTCGGCTTCGCCGTCCTGTGTCGCGCTGGCCACGACGGAGCCATCCGCCGAGAGCGGGGCAGGTCCGTTGTCGGATGCGACGAAGATCCCTGTTTTGTCCACCCGTTTGCCCGTCGCCGCATCGCGGGCCACCAGCCCATGCTCAATATCCGCGTAGATGATGACTGGCTTGCCGTCCCGCGTGGCCGTGGTCATGGGCGCGTACTCGATACACGCGCAGGAGATGGGGGCACGGAATGGCTTATGGGTGGCCAGATCCCACATGCGGATCGTGAAGTCGCTGCCGGTGGTCACGGCTATGGCCTTGCCCCGGACCTTGGTTACCGCGAGTGTTTCGACGCCCCCGCCGTAGCCGAAGAACGGCTTGCCGAGTTGTCTGCCCGTGCGCAGGTCCCAGATCGTCAGCGTCCCGTCGGGATCGCCGATGACCAGGATCGGCGTGGTGCCGTACTTGCCCACCGCCGCTACTTGATCCAGGAGATCGTCGCTGTCCCAGCCGTGGCCGATGAGTTTGCCGGTGGCCAGGTCGGCCACCCGCAGGGTGCTGTCCCCGCCCAAGATCGTGACCGTTCTCCCGTCGAGCTCGCTCAACTCGACGGGGGAGAACTCACCCTTGTGCTTCACCTCGGTGACAGCGCCAGTGGCCAGGTCCCAGCGTTCCATGTGGCCGTAGGAATCGCTGTCGGTACCGGTGACGACTGCGACGCCACCCTGGATGGCGATGCTGCTGATGTAGTCCATCGATGTCACCTTGGCGGTGGCCAGAGCCTTGCCCGTCTTCAGGTCCCACGAACGGAGAACCTCATCCGCGTCCCCGGTGACGGCTACGGTGGTCCCGCCCAGTTGCCCGATCGCCCCGGCCCTGGGTTCGGCCTCATGCCCCTTCAGCGTGGCGTCGACCGCGGAGCCGGTGGTCAGGTTCCAGAGCTGGAGTTCGAAGGGGAACTCGCCTTCGGTCAGCGCGACATGCTGACCGTCGTGGGAGCCAACGGCCAGCAGATTGGTATCAAGGGTTTGGGTCATGATCGGTGGGGTCAACGGGCGGCGCGTGCCGAGGTCCCACGCGCGCAAGCTACCACCGCTCACGACCGCGATGTCCTTGCCGTCCCAGTGGTGCAGCTCGATGTGGTCCACGCCGCCCTGACCTGCGGGGATTGGGTCGCCAATGAGCTTGCGCATGGCGAGATCCCAGACGCGAAGCAGGTCGTCGCGGCCACCCGTGACGATCACCGGCTTGCCGTTCACCGAACCAACCGCCGGGGCGACAGCCCGGTTGCTATGCCCGTACATGGCGGGCCCAAGCTGACGGCCGGGCATGGACGCCGCATGCGCGGTGATCTCCGGGATCGCAGGGGACGATGGGGTGGGTGCGGTACGAGGATCCGCGCTGCAAGCGCCGACATGGGTGAGCAATACAAGCGCAATCGTAAGCGCCTTGAACGATGCCACCCGAAGCCTCCCCGCGATGGCATATAAACGCTTATAGCCATCTATCGGCCATCTTCCCGTATGGCGACTATGTGATCAATGGAAGGGAAGGGCTGGTCTAATACCGATTAGGGCATGTATCTGGCCGTAGACGCCGTCACAGTCGACGGGTTCGTTCGCTGCGCATGGCAGGTATTGATCACGGGCTTGCGTTCCGAAATTCCGAAGGCCGCGCCACTCCCACGCGTGGTCGCACGTCACCAAGCCCTCGTTACGGGCTTGCCGGTCGAGGTAAAACAGGTTGGACAGGTGTCTCGCCGTCGGGATTATGGAGGAGTGTCGCGGAGTTCCCTGGATCGCGCGTGCCGGCTGTGGGCGAGCTTGGCTCGTGTCCCTGTCACGTTCCCCGTGCGTGGAGACGTGACCGTGGTCGTCTCTCCCGAGTCGTGGTTGTGTCCGTCGGGATGGACGGGCATCGTCACGTTGGACGGGGCCGCTCTGGTCACGGTGCCCGACGCCGGTTTGATCGAGCCGTTGCGTGACGTCCTGCTCGGCGATCTCCACGAAACCGGCATTGATCTTTCGCGGCTCCCCGCCGGGCTTCCGGTTCGCGACGTCTTGGGCCCGGCAACGCTTGCGTACCTCGATGCCGATGACTTCGCTGCCGCCCGCGTCGACGCTGAAGTCGAACGTCTGTCAGCGGGTCATCGCGATGTCGACGGCCTAGTGGCCTCGGTGGACAAGAAGGATGCCGATGAAAGCGGGATGGAGGAGGTCGCTTCGGCGGTCTGGGTGATCCGTGAAGGCCGGAATGTGATCGCCGCCGCCGGGTATCGCCCATGGTTGAATACAGCGGCGCAGCTGTCCGTGTTGACCGCCGCGAAGTGTCGCGGCCGTGGCCTGGCTCGCTTGGTAGCCTCGGCGGCGGTGGCTGACGCCCTGGTCAATGGGTTGCTGCCGCAGTGGAGAGCACGTCCGGAGCCGTCACGACGAGTCGCCCGAGCCCTCGGTTTCCGGGAGTTCGGCTCGCAGATCAGCCTTCTCCTGAAGCACTGACCGCCGGCCCGCGCTCGAATCGGCTTGACCGGCAAGCCGTTAGGCTGTGCCCGTGACACCCAGTGCTGAGCGGGGGACGGCGTTGCGCGCGGACGCCGCACGCAACCGCGCACTGGTGTTGAAGGTCGCCCGCGAGCAGTTGGCCATGGGCGACGACTCGCTCATGCTGAACACCATCGCCCGGCTCGCGGGAGTGGGCGTCGGGACCGTGTACCGGCATTTCCCCAACCGGCACGCGCTGCTGGAGGCGCTGCTGGCGGAACGCTTCCAGCAGCTCGTTGACGAGGCGCAGGCCGCGGCGGCCGACGAGGACGCCCTTTCGGGTCTGCACCGTCTTCTGCGTTTCACTCTCGGACGCATGCTGGACGATGCCGGGTTCGCAGCGGTGCTCGAATCCGCCAGCGATGCCGATGCGCAGACCTCGGTGATGAAGGTCGAGCTGGACCGTGCCGTCGCGGAGCTGCTCGACCGTGCCCGCCGTGCGGGCGCCATCCGGCGGGGCATCGAGGCGGACGATGTCCGCCGTCTGCTCTGCGGCATCGAGCACGCGGTCCGCTCCGGTGGCAACGACGCCGAGCATGCCGAGATCTACCTCGACGTCCTCCTTGAGGGCCTGCGCCCCCCGCGCTGACGGCAGCCTGGAACCCGCAGCTTGGGAGTTCGTTGCCGCATGCCTGCCTCCGCTAAACGGATAGCAATCCGTTTATGCTACGGTGTGAGCCTTAAAGCGGATGGCTATCCGGTAGCGTTCGACCAGTGGAGGGCAGGGCCATGGGCAAACGGGCCGTGGTGACGGCGGGGACCGGAGGAATCGGCCTGGAGACCGCGATGGGGCTGGCGGCGACAGGTCACGCGGTGACCGTGGTCGGCCGGAACGCCGAGCGGGGTGCTCGCGCGGTCGAGAGAATCGACGCGGTGGCGACAGGGCAGGGGGCGAGGTTCGTCGCCGCCGACCTCGCATCGCTCGACTCCGTCCGAGGACTGGCCGCCCGGCTCGCGGGAGAGGGCCCGCTGAACGTCCTGGTCAACAATGTCGGGGCGATGTTCGCAGATCGGCAGCAGACGGTGGACGGGATCGAGGCGTCGTTCGCCGTCAACCACCTTTCCCCGTACCTGCTGACCGAACTGTTGCTGGAGCCGCTCCGGGCCGGAGGACCGAGCCGGATCGTGAATGTCACCTCGGGCGCGGTCCGGACGGCCAAACGCTCCTTCGACGCCGCCGAGCCGCCGGGCGGCTACTACGGCTTTCACTGGTACGGCCGGGCGAAGCTCGCCAACCTCGCTTACACGCTGGATCTGGCGGAGCGGCTGCGCGGCACGGGCATCTCGGTTTTCGCGGCCGATCCCGGTGGCGCGGCCACCGCGATGACCGACGGCACCATGCGGTCGCCGAAGATCGTCTCGCCGGGGCTGCGGCTGCTTTGGCCGCTGGTCCGGCGTACCTTCGAACGCGCCACGTCCGGCTCCGCGTCACTGGCCGCACGGTCGTCGGTCCTCGCGGCGGCCGACGCCTCACTGGACGGGCGGACCGGCCTGGTCATCGGACCCGAGGCCCGTCCCGTCGCGCCCTTCCGTCCCGTCACCGACTCCCGAATGGCCGAGGCCGTCCTCCGGCTCAGCCGGCAGCTGGCCCCGCTCACCTCAACCTGACCTTCACGCGAGAGAGAAGGCCGGACAGATCGGCGGCGCCGGCCAGATGGAGGTGAAATCCGCCCCACGGGCCCCGTACTCCCGGAGCCCCCGGCCTGTTGCCGGCTCTGCGGTTCTGGAGCTCCGAGGGCTCCGGGTCCCGCCCTCTGAGGTGCACGGCCGCGCCCAAGCCCTGAAGGTCACCGCGCCATCGGCGGCACCAACGTCAAGCCAGGTGACCCGTCCTGCCGAAAGATCAAAGCTTGACTCCTGATTTTGGGCCTGAAACAGGGAGTAACATGAAAGGGGAAGGAGAACCACCCTCATGGCTGATGTCAGACCCCGGAAGTCTTCGACGGGAGCGGCTAAGAAGCGAAAGCATCGGACGCTCCCGCCGCAAAGTGATCACGAGACGGGTGGCACGGCGCAGGCTCCTCGTAGGAAAGAGATCGAGGAGCGGGCGGCGCTGGTCTTGTTCGAGCAGGCACAACGGCTGGACGGGGTGGCTGCCAGTACTCATGAGACCGGCACCCG
The DNA here is from genome assembly GCF_040614275.1 of Streptosporangium sp. NPDC006013. Taxonomy (NCBI): domain Bacteria; kingdom Bacillati; phylum Actinomycetota; class Actinomycetes; order Streptosporangiales; family Streptosporangiaceae; genus Streptosporangium; species Streptosporangium sp. NPDC006013. The sequence goes on along the minus strand of NZ_JBEXUE010000162.1, from coordinate 11,830 downwards.
TGACACGGTCCGGGAGGTCGTCCAGGATCTGCTCGCTCACGCCGAGCCGGTGCGGGCGACGATCGCGTCGAAGATTCTCGGTGTTGACGAGAAGACGGTTCGCGCGTGGGCCAAGGAAGGGCTGCTTGTCCCGGTCAGGGGAAGACCCCGCCTGATGCTTGAAGCCGAGCGTCTGTATACCGTGGCAACACTCGTCCAGGATCTACGCCGGGCCGGCCGCACCCGGAATCTGGTCGAGGCGGTCTGGCAGCGCCTGCAGGACCGGGAGCTTCTGGAGAACGATCAGCTGACCGACGGTCTTCGGCAGATGGAACAGGGCGAGGGCCGTCCGTGGCGGGAGATCAGGGCAGAGTGGAGTTCCAAGAATTCGGAGCTGACTGCCGGTGAAGACTGAGGTCTACCTCTCGGTTCTCGCGGAGAAGCACGCTGAGACCTTGCGCGGGGCGGATCTCAGGTCATTCGTCGCCTTTGTCGGTGATCTGGAAGCGCGCGGTTGCGCGGCCCTTGGATATCGGCTCACGGGGGAACTCCCGGTGAGTCGGCTGTGCGTCAAGCATTTGAGAGGCGCCATGCGCGTCGTGGTCGCCTTCAAAGAGCCGGGCCATGCATGGGTTCTGATGCTGGGACCTCATGATGAGCGCAACCGGACGTACGATGTCTATACCTCGCTGTGGGAGGTATGCGGGCTGGATGCGCCGCCGGTGGGTGAACGTACTAAGCCCGCCTGTTGTGACGATGGTGGCGTGGACCCGAACCTGCCGGAAATAGATGATCTGGTGACTCGTTGTCGCGATCTCGCCAAGCCGCCTCGTCGGCGTAAGCGCCCAAGCTGACAAACTCCGGACTGAACGGTCATTGCACACCGAGTGGCACCAACGTCAAGCTAGGTGACCCATCCGAGTGGGGCGCCTGTCAGACGGGCCTAGTCCCGACCGAGGAGTAGATCTCTGGATCTTCCTGTACGGCTCACACCCACAAGGTGGGCGTGAGCCGCCTTGGTGCTTGGTGTGGTCAAGCTATTGATCTTCCACCTTCCGTACGGAACAACGACCCCGTAGCTTCCCCGCACCCCTTCATTACGAGTCAGCATCCGCGTTAGCAAGATTCCCCATGTCGACAGCGTCGGAGTACGGTCTCTCCGATCCGTGGCGACGCGAAGATCTACGCTGGGTCCGTGCCGCCTTGTCTCGACGTCTACGTGTGGGTTCCAGAGCCCAGCTCCGAGGTCTTCAGGCGATTCATCGATGGCTACGTCAACGTGGACGATCCTGGCGACGAGCGGTTTCATGCTTTCAGGCGGGTTCATGTCCTGGGCATCGTGAACGAAGCAGATGACAAGGCCCTCGACGAGCTACGCGTCGAAGACGGGGATGACGCCTTCACGCTCTACCTCAGGGCTCGCGACCACTACCAGGCCATCATCACGGTCACTTGTGACGAGGCGACGGTTCTCGGCCTCAGCGTCGATGCACCCGATGACCTATCAGAAACGCTCAGGCAGGCTGAGCAGCTCGTAGAACAGCTTCGACAACAGTTCTCCGCCCCGGCCGGACTCGCGGGAGTTGAACTACCTCCGGCCACAGACCGCTCCGAATGGTACGAAGAAGGTCTTGTACTGCTTCGCACGGGTGAACTCCCCACGCCTTGATCCGGATACCACCCATCATCTGATCCGTAGCCAGTTCGAGAACGCCCACCACTGACACAAACACCTGCTCAGAGACACTTGCCCTGTGATCATTTTCTAAGGATGTCCACCGGTGTCCAGGGATGTTGTTAGCAACGGCGTTAGCAAGGTCTCGTTGCGGACTATGCACTCGTCTCCGGCCGAGGTCCAGCACTTCTTTCTCTACGCCAGTTACTTCCAGTTCTACCAACACCATGTCCCGCACGTGCTCATCAGTGCGAGCGGCGTTGGTGGCCACACCTCCGCAGGCCGCGGTGCCCGGTACGTTCGGGCACACGTAACGCGGCACGCCGGAGCGCGGGCGTCCGCTCATCCGCCAGCCACACCGGCCGCACCGCAGAATCCCGGACAGCAAATAGGTCCGCCCGGTGGCGGCCTGGGCGCGGAAGTCACGGGCCGGATCACTCAACAGGCTGCGCAGCCGATCCGAATCGGTGGCACTGATGATGGCGGGCCAGACGGCGTCGGCCACGATCTCCCCCAGCAGTGGGCGCGTGGTCTCAGCAGCGCTGCGGGGCGTGTGCTCGCGCCGCCCGCTGATCCGCGCTGAGGCCAGCAGCCGGCGCAACGTCGTCGGGATCCAGCGACCCCCGGCCGGAGTCGTGATCTCACGCGTGCGGAAGTCCCGGCACACGCTCGACAGTGACTCCCCGGCGAGCATGCGCCGGGCGGCCTCCCGCGGATCACCTCGGCTTCCTCGTCGACGACCGTGACGCGGTCCTCGGCGTAGCCGTACGGGCGCATCCCCCCGCCGGAGACCTTCCCGGCCTCGGGCGCTGATGCTTCTGCCGTTCGGCCTTGTGCTCGGCCTCATGCCGAGCGGCGGCCCCGAGCATCCGGGCGATCAGACGCCCGGTCGGGGTGACGAGGTCGATCTCCCCGGTGACGGTGGCCAGCTCGACGCCGCGCCGGTCAGCCAGGTCGATCACGTCTTCCAGCTCACGCGGGGAACGAGTCAGCCGGTCGACATGCCAGCAGGCGATGGCATCGACCGTACCGTCCTCGATGTCGGCCAGCAGACGCTTCCAGGCCGGGCGCGGAGCACCGGAGTAGGCGCTGACGTCGTTGTCGGGGTAGACATCCACCACGGTCCACCCTTTGCGTTCGATCAGGGCTCGGCAGTCGGCCTCCTGGCGGGCGATGCCCAACCCCGCACCCCCGCGGTCCTGGCTGATCCGGCAGTAGATCGCGGCTCGTCGCATGGGTCACATAGGTACATGTTGGTAGGCACCGGGGTCTCCTGCCCTGTTGGGCTCACGTCTGGCGATGCCTGATCCACGCTGGATGAAGCAGGAAGATAGCGCGAGGACCTTGCTTGAGACCGGGCCGGCGCTGTTGTCAGATGTTTGGAGCGGCAGTGAGTTCTCGGATATCTAGGCATCCAACATGCGAGGACCCTTCCGAGCTGCTGGGGATCTGACGCTCGGAGCTGGCGGGGTGGGCCTGGGCGGCTCTCCAATCGGCGGAGAGCCGCTTCACACGCCAGGCCAGATGATCCCCGAGATGTCAGGCGTGCATGTTGGGCAGCGCTGTAAATTCCAGGCGGTCAGAACCTGGAGACGTTCACGATCACGGAGGCTTTGCAGCTCCGGCTATCTGGAGTGTTTTCGCGGTAGACGTCATAGCTCCACCTGTCCGCGAAATAGGGGGTGTGGCTGAAGGTGTACGTGCCGTCCGCGTTCGTTGTGACGTCCGGCAGCATCGTAGTCGTGCCGTCCCACCGGCGGAGGGCAACTGTGAGCTGCTGAACACCGGGAGCGGAGCTGTCATGCTCTGTGAGCTGACCAGTGAACGTAATGGTCTTGCCCGGCTGCGATTTCTCTGGACCAGTCACGACGAGCTTGCATGATGGGAGTCTGGCGCCATGTAGCCGCAACAGGTGAAGGCTGCGATCAATGGTCTTCTCGACCACGGCGAACAGGTCTGAATCGGAGAAGGCTAGACCATGAGTAGTCCATATGAGGGACGCGCCGAACATCTGAGCCTTCGCCCCCGTGTTCGCGTCAAACAGCACTAAAGGCTCGTCGTTCACGTTGTTGGTGTCTCGAGAGACGGCTATTTGAGCTCCGTCCGGGCTGACGGTAATGCTCCCGTAGCCCAGGACGCCCTCTTCTTTGCCGTAGGAACGGGTCCGGGTAAGGGTAGTCAGATCCCAGGCTTCGAAGTCGTTCGCAGATCCGGGTGTCGTGTAAGCAGTCGAGCCGTCCGGGGCTAGGGCGATGTCCCCCCAGCCGTTCCAAAGGCCATGGTCATAGGCATCTATAGTGCCGCGAAGCATGACGGTGCCGCCCTGCATGTCGTAAACCTGCAGATCTTTTCCTTTAGTGAGCACCAGTGTGTTTCCTGCGGCGACGATCTGTGGCGCATTGACGGGGTTGATGGACACGGGGGCAGGCTGTGGCGTGGAGAGAGACATATCGAGGCTGAGTGCGCCGCCGGAACTTGTAGCTGGGCAACCGTGGGAGACCCACAGCCAATGTCCAGACAGCGCGAGCCGGTCCGGGCAGGGGTAGGCGGTCAGGTCGATGCGCCGGGTGATGGTTAGGTCGGTGGTGTTGATTTCGGCCACTTCGTTCGACCCTCTGAGGGCTGCGTACAAGCGGGTGCCGTCAGATGAGGTGACCAGGTCGCGTGTTTCAGAAACGCCGGTGATGACCCCGGTAAGGGTGCCTTCGGTGTCTGCGACGATTATCCGGTCGTCCATGGCGACGAAGACCTTGCCGCCGCCGACAGCCACATCGCTGCTGCCTGTGACGTCGCCCAGGTAGGTGAGCGAGTCAGCGGCCGTGGCGGTAGTCGCTTGTGAGACGGTCAAGCTGGTCAGCAGCATGAAAGTGACGCATAAGACCGTCAGCTTGCGGGTAAATCGTCGGCTTAATAAGCCGCTCGGTAACTGTCTCGGTAAGGACACGGGCGCTCCCTGCCATTATAGAACCTTTGTTCGTATAGTAGTGGAGCCTGCTTCCAAGATCCAGTAAGCGAGGGCTGCGGAGTCTCGTCCTTTGCGCGGTAACCGGAACCACCGGGCAGCGCGCTACCAGCATCGACGGTGCGACCTCCAACCCCAGCCTTCTTGCCGGTCCTAGCTGATGCAGCGGGGGCTGTCTGCGCGTCGCGTCATGGGTCACATGGATACACGCTCGTAGGCACCGGCGTCTGCTGCCCGGTGGGGCTGACGCTCTTCGGAGGAGTGAGCGAACGCGGAGACCCCTTGGGCGATCAAGGGGTCCTCCGCAGGCGGGACATCGGCCCGGCCGAGAGTCGTGCGCGTGGCGGATCCGGTGGTGCCTCAAATCGTGACGACGACCTTCCCTGAGGCATGCCCTTCTTCCTGATATCCGATGGCCGCCGGGATCTCTTCGAACGGGTAACACCGGTCGATGACCGGAGTGATTTTTCCGCCCTCGATGAGCTCGGTCAGCGTCATCAAGTTCTGTTTGTTCTCTGTGCATCCGACCACGTCCGCCATGATCGTCCTTTGGGACATGAACCGCGACATGATGAGCGCCGAGAACATGTGGCCAACGGGTTGCAGCCATCGGCCGGCCGGCCCACCGATGATGACGCGGGCCCCCCTGGGGGTCAACAGCCGCTGGCATGCCGACGTCGAGAGGCCTCCCGCGATGTCCAGCAGGAGATCGTAGCGCTGTCCATTCCGGGTGAAGTCCTCTTTGGTGTAGTCGATGACCTCATCCGCGCCGATCGATCGGACCAGGCCCACGTTCCGCGTGCTGCAGACGCCGGTGACCTCCGCGCCGATCGCCCGGGCGATCTGCACGGCGAACGTCCCCACACCTCCCGAAGCACCGTTGACGAGGACTTTCTGTCCCGGCTGGACTCGTCCCTTGTCGCGCAGGCCCAGCAGGGCGGTGTTGGCAGCCAGCGGTACCGCCGCCGCCTGCTCATACGACAGGTTCTTCGGTTTCGGCGCCAGTTCGCCTTCCCGGACGCACACGTACTCGGCGAAGCCGCCCTGCTTGGGCATCGCGAACACCTCGTCGCCGGGGCGGAACTCCGTCACGTCCTTGCCGACCGCCTCGACCTGTCCCGCCATGTCGGCGCCTAAGATGTCGATCCTCGACTTGCGCAGCCCGAGGCCGCCGCTCATCAGCCGCGAGACGTACGGCTCCCCTCTCATGAAGTGCCAGTCATAGGGCTGGACGGAGGTGGCCCGCACCCGGACCAGCACCTCGTCGTCGCCGGGCACGGGCTTGTCGATGTCGGTGAGATCCAGTACGTCGGGTGAGCCGTACGAACGTAGGACGAACGCTTTCATCACATTCTCCTTATCCATCGCGGGTGCGGGTGTCAGCCGTGCCGCAGATTCGTGATCGACGTTGTGGCCCGTGTCGATGGGGCGGAGGCATCGCCGGCCGGATGGCGACAAGCGTGTCTCGAGCCACCGAGAATCAGCGTAGAAGGCTGCTACAGAGGGCTCATCGGCCGAAAGTACGCCTGATTGGCGGATGATCGGCTGGCTCGGATCAGGCCGTTCTACCGATGAGCCGCCACTGTCTCAGTCGTCACGATCAGGTCATGACCGACGAGAACCTGACAGGACACCTTCCGTCTCCGCAGTCGCCGCGAAACGGCCGGTCGGCGGATGACCGGAACACAGCAGGGACTTCCGCCGTAGCCTTCTCCGCCAGGGCGGACTGGCTCGTGCCCGCTGCGCTGGTCGTGCTCAGCGCTGTTCCGATGGCCGCCGGAGCCGTCCGCCTGACCGAGCTGACGGGCGGCGCGGAAATCACACCGGAGAACGCACGGTTCTTCGCGGCGCCCCTGCCTGTGGTGCTGCACATCCTCAGCGTCAGCCTGTACAGCATTCTGGGGGCCTTTCAGTTCGCTCCCGGTTTCCGCCGCCGGAGGCCCGCCTGGCACCGCGTCGCCGGGCGGGTTCTGGTCCCATGTGGACTCGTCGCAGCGCTTTCGGGGTTGTGGATGACCCTGTTCTATCCCCGCCCTGTCGGTGACGGCGATCTCCTCACCGGGTTCCGGCTCGTGTTCGGCTCGGCCATGGTCCTGGCCATTGTTCTCGGCTTCGCCGCGATCCGGCGGCGGGACATCGCCAGGCACCGCGCCTGGATGATCCGCGGTTACGCGATCGGGCAGGGGGCGGGCACGCAGGCGCTGACTCATCTGCCGTGGTTCCTGATCGCCGGTACCCCCGGAGAGCTTCCCAGGGCCCTGCTCGTGGGCGCCGGGTGGGTGATCAACCTCGTGGTGGCCGAGTGGTTCATCCGCAGGCGGCCGGTCCGTTCGCCCCGTACCCCCGCTCCGCGGGCGGGTTTCACGGGTGGGTGACTGGTACACCTGTGCCCCAATCGGATTCCCGGGCCGCAGAGGAACGGGGCGTCGTGGAGGCGGTAGGTGAAACCCGGCTCGCGGCCCGCCCCGGCGGGGGCGGGGCCGCACCGAGCCGTCGCGGTCAGGGATTCAGTGGCCCCGGCGGTCACGGTATAGGGGGGGCGTCGCGGTACCCGGCTCAGTTCCTGACCCGGTTGGTCTCATAGGCCCACATGGCGATCTCGACGCGGTTGCGGGCGCCCAGCTTGGCCAGCAGGCTGGCGATGTGGGACTTCACCGTGCTGAGAGAGATGTGCAGCTCGTCGGCGATCTCGCTGTTGGTCCGTCCACGTGCCACGGTGGCCAGGATCTGTTCCTCCCGGGCCGTGAGCGCCTCGATGGGGCGCACCGGCGGTGTGGCGGGCACGGTGCTGGCGAAGGTTCCCAGCAGTCGTGCGGTGACGCTCGGGGCGATGAGCGCGTCGCCGTTCGCGGCGGCGTGGACGGCCTGGGATAGCAGGTCGGCTCCGGCGTTCTTGAGCAGAAAACCCCGGGCACCGGCCCGCAGCGCGGCGTAGACGTACTCGTCGAGGTCGAAGGTGGTGATGACGACGACGGCGAGGGGGTCCTCGACGCCCGGCCCGGCGAGGGAGCGGGTGGCTCCGATGCCGTCGAGGCCGGGCATGCGGATGTCGAACAGGCACACGTCAGGGCGTAGGCGCCGCGCGAGCTGGACGGCCCGCCACCCGTCGGCGGCTTCGCCGACGACCTCGATGTCCGGCTGGGCGTCGAGAATCATGGTGAGCCCGGTGCGGACGATCTCCTGGTCGTCGGCGACGAGCACCCGGATGCTCACGTCACCGCTCCGGTTCGGGGCAGTACGGCGGTCACGGTCCAGCCCCGATCCGGGGCGGGGCCGGCTTCGCAGGTGCCGCCCAGCAGGTCAGCACGTTCGATCATGCCGATGAGCCCGTATCCCGGTGACCCGGCCGGGCGTACCAGGCCGCTGTCGCCGTCGTCGCTCACCCGCAGGCGCACCGATGTGTCGTCGGCGGCGACGCGAACCTCGATGCGGGTGGCGTGACGGGCGTGCCGTCGAGCGTTGGTGACCGACTCCTGGGCGATGCGGTAGATCGCAGCCTCGACCGGCAGGGGAAGGTCACCGATGTCGTCGGAGATCTCCACGTCGACGGACGGGCCGGAGCGGCCTGGGCCCGCGAGCTGTTCGAGGTCGGTGATGCGACGGCCGGGCGCCGACTCCACAGGTTGGTCCCGGCGCAGGAGGCGGACCAGGGCGCGCATCTCGTCGAGGGCGCGTGCCGCCTCGGCCTCGATCACGTGGAGTGCCTCGGTCGCGGAGTTCGGCCGCGACGCCGAGGTGGCGATGCCCGCCTGTGCTCGGATCGCCATCGCCGAGATGTGATGGGCGACGGTGTCGTGCAGGTCGCGGGCCAGCCGTTCGCGTTCGAGCAGCTTGATCTGGTCGAGCTCGCGCATTCTCGCCCCGGCCCGGTAGCGGAACGTCCCGCCCAGGGCGATGGCCGAGAACGTGACGGCGAACGCGCCGACCGTGTCGCCGGGGGTGAGGCGGCCGGAGAACAGCGAGAGGAAGACCGTGACGAGCATGATCGTCAAACCGATCGCGACCTCGCGTCCCGACCCCCACCGGAACAACGAGTACAGCAGGACCAGCACGTACACCATCGTGTACGTCTCCAGGGCGTCGCCGTCCATCAGCAGCGGGGCCAGGCTCGTGGTGGCGAAGACGATCACGACCATCAGCAGCGGCCTGGTCCGGCGCCACAACAGCGTGGGCACCAGCCCGACGGTGACGGTCACCGAGACGGCCCGCCACGGAAGATCGGGCCGCAGAACTCCTTCGAGCACCGCGACCGCCACGAGTACTCCCACGAGTGCCCAGTCCCGCCAAGCCCGCGACGGCGGGTTGGGAGGGCGGGGCTCGTCCCACACGGAGCGAAGAAGGGCGAGCACGTGAACATGGTACGAAAGTCCAGGCTGCTTGGGGCGGCCCAAAGTACAAGACGCACATTTTGCCGTCGCGCGGCCCCGACATGTGGGAGCGCGTGTGGCGGTGCGGTCGTACCGCGCCGCTGTCCCACGGTCGATCGGGTGCCCGCGGGTGAGACAGTGCTCACGCCGGTACCCCACTGAGCGACGCCGACCGTGCGGATCCGCGAGGTGGACGCCGGCCACGGCACCGACGGCACCGACGTCAATCTCTCAGCAGGGAGCGCACCAGTTCGGTGATCTCTTCGGGGGCGGTCTTCGGCGTCCCGGCGTTGAACGGTGGCTGCGGGGCGTACTCCAACCCGAGTTGGATCGCCATGGCCATGTCCTGACCCGCCAGCAGGGACGTGAGGTAGAGCGCCATGTCGATGCCGGCCAGCACGCCGCCCGAAGTTATGATCTTGCCGTCTCTGACGAAGCGCTCGTTGACCGGCCGCGCCCCGAACTGTGCGAGCAGGTCGTAGGCCACCCAGTGAGTGGTCGCCCTGACCCCCTCCAACAGGCCTGCCGCGCCGAGCGCGAGCGAGCCCACGCATACCGAGGTGGTCCAGGTGGTGGTCGGGTGTACGGCCTTCACGTAGTGGATCAATTCCTGGTCCGCCATGCTCCGCTGCACGTCCTTGGTGCCCGGCACCACCAGGACATCGGGTCTGGGCAGATCGGCGAAGGAGGCGGTGGCGGTCAGCGTGACTCCCTCGTCGGCGATGACGCCCGGCCGCTCGGCCACGAAGGTGACCGTCGCGCCGGGGATGTTCCGGAGCACGAAGTACGGCCCCAGGGCGTCCATGGCGTCGTAACCCGGGTACAGGGGGATGGCGATGTGCATGTCAGTTCTCCTTGTCATGGAACCTGCGCCGGTAATCTCCCGGCGAGATCTTGAGATGCCGGCGGAAGACGCGATAGAGGGTCTCGGGCGTCCCCAGCCCCACCCGGGTGGCGATCCGGTCGAGCGGTTCATCGGTGCTCTCCAGCAGTCGCTTGGCCGCCGCCGTCCGTGCGTGCTCGACATACCGCGCGGGTGGCACGCCGACCTCGGCCCTGAACACGCGTGAGAAGTGGCGGACACTCGTGTTCACGCGTCCCGCGAGAACCTCCACCGACAGGTCGGCACTGAGGTTCTCCTCGATCCATCCCTGCAGGTCGCGCAGGGGTTCGCGCTTCGGCGTCCGCGCGCTCAGCGGCGTGCTGAACTGGCTCTGCCCGCCTGGTCGCTGCAGGTACACGACCAGCCAGCGAGAGATCTCCCTGGCCAGGTCGTGCCCGTGGTCGTGGGCGACGAGGGCAAGGGCGAGGTCGATCCCCGAGGTGACCCCCGCCGAGGTCCACACGTTGCCGTCGCGTACGTGGATACGGTCGGCGTCCACCCGTACGTTCGGATGCTCGCGGGCGAGCAGGTCCCCCACCGCCCAGTGGGTGGTCGCCCGCCGCCCTTCCAGCAGGCCGGCCTCGGCCAGCAGCAACGTGCCCGAGCAGATGGACCCGATACGACCTGACTCCCCGGCGAGCCTGCGCACCTCCGGTACCAACGCCGCCGTGTCGGCGACAGCCATGCGGGCCGGGAGACCGCCGACGACCAGCAGCGTGTCGATCGGACCTCGCACGCTTCGCAGTGGTGTCTCGGCGGTCACCGTGACACCGGACAGCGAGCGCACGGCTCCCGCGTGGACGGCCGTGACCTCCACCCGGTAGTCGGCGCCGGGGCTCAGCAGACCGGCCGCGGAGAAGACATCGGCGGGCCCCGCGAGATCGAGCAACTGGAAGCCGTCAAAAAGCACGATGACGACGCGTTTTGGCATACCGCCCATGCTTGGCCATCCGTGGCGATGGCTGCAAGGACACATACCTTGCAGATCCAGCCATGACGATGCGCCGCACAGTGGTGCTAAAAGATCTTGAAAAAGATTTGGGCGGGTTGTCGAATCGGGGTGGTCTCGTTCGAAGCGTGGTCAGAGGGCCGAGAGGAACACCCGAGAGTCGGCCCCGGACTGGTGAGGAGAACGGCCATGACCCAGCAGCTGACGAGGACCGCGTCCCCGGTGACCTGCGACCCGCGTACCGGTGTCACCAGGTCGCTGCTGGGCTACGGGATCATCGCCGGGCCGGTGTACGTCGGGGTGTCCCTGGCCCAGGCGCTGAGCCGGGAGGGATTCGACCTCTCCCGGCACCCGTGGAGCTTTCTGGCCAATGGCGACCTGGGCTGGATCCAGATCACCAACTTCGTCGTCGCCGGGCTGATGGTCATCGCCTGCGCGGTCGGCCTGGGCCGGGCCCTGGCCGGCGGGCGGGGCGCGACCTGGGCTCCCCGGCTCGTCGGGATGTACGGGGTGAGTCTGATCGGCGCGGGGATCTTCCGGGCGGATCCGGCGATGGGCTTCCCGGTGGGGACGCCGGAGGGGCCCGGGGCGGTGAGCCTGTCCGGGACGCTCCACTTCGCCTGCGGCGCGGTGGGTTTCCTGTGCGTGATCGTGACCTGTTTCGTCATCGGCCGCAGGTTCGCCGTCGCGGGCCGTACCGGGTGGGCGCTTTACTCCCGGCTCACCGGCGGGTTGTTCCTCGCGGCCTTCGCCGCCATCGCGACCAGTGCGGGTGCCCCATGGGCCAACCTTGTCTTCGTCTCCGGGGTCGTGATCATCTGGGCCTGGCTCTCGGCCCTGTCTCTGCACCTGTACCGGCACATCACCCCCCAGCACGCCTGAGCGCACCTGATCCCCGCACCACACCGTCAAGAAAACAAGATCGAAGGAGACGTCCGATGCGATACATGATCATTCTTAGGGTCACCAGCCAGCCCACCACCCCGCCGCCGGCGGAGTTGATGGAGGCCATCGC
>NZ_JBEXUE010000161.1:0-19351 GCF_040614275.1 Streptosporangium sp. NPDC006013 | reverse complement strand
TCGCAGGGCTCGCGATCAGCACGGCGCTGACCGGCGGAGTCGTCGGCATGGGCGCAGCGACCACCGTCACCAGCGCCAGCGCGATGACCACCACGGTCACCTCCGTCGCCTTCCCGACCTGGGGCGGCGGCGGCTGCGGTGGCGGCTGCAACCGCCGTTTCAGCCGTCACCGCTTCAGGCTGATCATCAACAACCACAACAACAACCGCAACCACCTCAGGAACGACAACCGCCAGGAGCGCTTCGAGCCCATTCGCGAGGAGCGCCGCCGTGAGCGCCGCGACGACGACGGCGGCGGCAACAACGGTGGTAACAACGGCCTTGGCGCCCCCCCGGTCTCCTAGTCACCTGACCAGGGTCACGCACCCCGATCGGGGCGCGGCACGGCCAGAGGCCGAAACCACGCGGCCGGACCCGCGATTGTGAGCGGCTCCGGAACCGTAACGGAGAGACAGGACACCGTATTCGCCACGATCACCGCTTCTCACCGAGAAGCAGCGACCGGACTTCGAATACCGGAACTTGAGGAGAAATCCCCGAGCCTCTGACTCTCAATACAGTGCGAGTTCTCATTTCTCACGAATTACAGGCGGGGGTCCGCGGTTTTCGAACCGCGGGCCCCCGCTGTTGATATCCGGCCCGCACCGCTCTCCCCCTCTTTCTCGGATGTCAACCGAGCGGTACCCGCCTCGCCTCGGCCACCTCGACGCCGACGCGGCCCGCCGGATCCAACATCTCCAGCCATATTTCGCACACATGTTCTAAAATATCGCCGGACAGCCGTAAAGCACCGCCAATGCGGCAGGTACCGCCATGGGCAATCCGATGCCGCGTCTTTCTCAGCGCGCGGCATCCGAGGTCGTACGCTGGGCGATGTCCGACGTTTGCAGGAACCGGGTCAGGACAGGAAACGTGCCGAAGTCCGGATGACGACAGGGGATGTCAGACATGAACGCGCGCGGCGACAGAGAGCATGGGAAAACGATCGACGATCCGTCCGAGGAGATCCCGATCGAGACACCCGAGGCCGACGCCGCCGAGCAGCGCCGGTCGGCACGCGAGGGCGGCTCCGGCTCGTCCGCCGACCTCGCCGCGGAGGCGGAGGTCGACCCCGCGGACGCCGCCGAGCAGAATCGGACCGCGCGCGAGGAAGGCGAGGAGTGGCCCGACACCGTTCCCATGGAGGCCGATCCCGCCGACACCTTCGAGCAGCGACGCACGATCGAGCTCGATGAGGACGATTATCGCTGACCCCTGTTACCCGCGCGTAGGATGGCCCCAGACGCCAGGAGTTTCACCCGAGGAGACCACGTGACCGCTACCCCGGACGCCAAGCCCCGGGGCACCCGGCTGCCCCGGACAGCCCGCCGCCGCCAGCTGCTCAGCGCGGCGCAGGAGGTCTTCGTGGAGAACGGCTACCACGCGGCCGCGATGGACGAGATCGCCGAGCGGGCCGGGGTCAGCAAGCCGGTCCTCTACCAGCACTTCCCAGGCAAGCAGGACCTCTATCTGGCCCTGCTCGACCTGCATGTGGACGACCTGATCACCCGCTGCCGCGACGCCCTCGCCTCCACCACGGACAACAAGCAGCGTGTCCAGGCCGCGATCGGCGCGTTCTTCGACTTCGTCTCCAGCCAGGGTGAGGCCTTCCGGCTGGTGTTCGAGTCGGACCTGCGCAACGCCGCCCCGGTCCGCCAGCGCATGGAGCGCAACCTCCGGGAGAGCGCCGAGATGATCAGTCAGGTCATCCAGGAGGACACCGGCTGCTCCAGCGACGAGGCGCGCCTGCTGGGTGTCGGGCTGGTCGGCATGGCCGAGGTCAGCGCGCGTTACTGGATCAGCAGCAACGGCTCCATCCCCAAGGACGCGGCCACCCAGCTCATCGCGCGTCTGTCGTGGCGCGGCATCTCCGGTTTCCCCCGCACCGTCGCCGATCACTGAGAACGTCCCGCGGCCCCGTGGCCACGGGACTTCTGTTCGCTTGGCGCGATCAACCGGCGCGTCGGACCTTCGATGGGGTGACCATGGGACGAGCAACCCTCATCGAAAGGGAGCAGGATGGAAATCAAGATCGGCGTACGTTCCGTGCACCGTGAACTCGTAGTGGAGACCGACCTCACGGCCGACCAGGTCGAGAGCGAGATCAGCGCCGCCCTCGCGTCCAGCGCCGGTGTCTTCACCCTTACCGACATCAATGGCCGGAAGGTCATCGTCCCGATCGCGTCACTCGGCTTCATCGAGATCGGCGGGGAGGCGCTGCGTCCCGTCGGCTTCGGCGGCACGCTCTGACGGATTCCGCGGCTCGCGCCAGATCGTCGTCCCCCGCCGGCACGGCGCGGTCCGCGGATCTGGCGTGAGCACCGGCGTCGGGTGATCTACCCCTTACGGAGAGTGCGAGAGCACCGGACAGCCTGGCACACCGCTCGCCTGGCTCAGAACCGCCCGTTCCCTCATGTGCCCGAGCACTCGTCCCGCTCGCCGAAACCACAGCAGCGCGGACGTCTGACCCGGCGGAGATGCTCCCGGCCCCGGCCGACGGCCGGACACCCCGCGCCTCCTCTGCGTAACACGGGACGCGAGGTCCAGCGGTTCGGCCCACATCTCGTCAAGGAACTGCCATAGCGGCGCGAGGCCCTCATGTCTCGCACGCTACCGCTGTTCGGCGCCCCACGCGCCTTGATCCGCGGGACCGGTTCTCCTGCTCCGCCCCCGGCGAACAGGCCCTGGGCCGATCCAGCCGCCGATCCAGCCGCCGGTCCGGGGGCGGTGGACACGCCCCGGACGGCCATCCGGCCCCGTAGCGGGAGCCGGGATCCGGAAAACCGGCCGCACAGCCGGTGACACGCCCCGGACGGCCATCCGGTCCCCATACCGGAGACTCGGAGCCGGCGGTTCACAACCCCAGAGCGGCCATCCGGTTGCCGTGCTTCTCGGTCAGCCGGGCGAACATCCGGCCGATGTCCTCCCCCGCCGCGTCCACCAGCAGCGCCGCGAGCTCCGGTCTGGCCGCGGCCACGTGCTGTCCCTGGCTCAGCGCCTCCCCCACCAGCCGCCTGGCCCACAGCGCCAGCCGCCCCGCCTGCTTGGGGTCCTCCTGGAGCGCCGCGCCGACCCTCTCGACGGCGAACTGCGACCGTCCCTCGTCGGCGAGAACCTCCTCGACGAGGTTCCGCGTCCGGTCGTCCACGCCGATGGCCGCCTCGCGGTAGAAGTCGAGCGCGATCCCCGTGCCCACATACGCCTTCACCAGAGCCTCCAGCCAGTCTCCCGGGGCCGTCTGGGCATGCCAGTCGTCCAGTGGCCCCACGAAGGGCGCCATCGCCTCCTCGGGATCCACCCCGAGGTCGGCCAGCCGGTCGCGGAGCAGCTCGAAGTGCGCGTACTCGGCCGCCGCGAGGCCGCCGAGAGCCGCCCGATCGGTCAGCGAGGGGGCATACCGCGTGGCGTCCTCGGCGAGCCTGAGGAACGCCGTCAGCTCGGCGTAGGCGAGAACACCGAGCAGGTCGGAGACACCGGGAGGGGAATCGCTCATGGGGGCAGCCTACGATCTGATCGACCTCTCGATTCACCGGGAATACGAAGAAATCGGTTCTCCGTTGTGGTATCGAGTACACTGCTCTGTGAAAGTGCGACCGCACCGTGTTAATCCGGGATATCCACTCCCGGACGCCCCCAAAAGTCGGCGTGACGCCGCAGCGGTCGCTGATGACATGAGAAGGCTGGACCTTCCGCGAGGACCCGGCACGGGGAACACGTTTTCTGCCCGTGGTCCCGGCAGTCCTGCCTTCAACGGAGATTTAGGCAGGCCAAGCTGACGACGTTCCGAGACCTCGGAGTCACCCCAGAGATCGCCGATGCCCTTGAGACCGAGGGCATCATCGCGCCGTTCCCGATCCAGGAAATGGCACTCCCCCTGGCCCTCAACGGCCAGGACATCATCGGCCAGGCGCGCACCGGCACCGGCAAGACCTACGCCTTCGGCGTGGCGATGCTGCAGCGTGTCGGCAAGCCGAGGAAGAACCGCAAGAAGCCCCGCGGGCTGGTCGTGGTACCGACCCGCGAGCTCGCCGTTCAGGTCACCGAGGACCTCGTGACGGCGGCCGGCAAGCTCGGCTCGCGGATCCTCACCGTGTACGGCGGGCGCGCCTACGAACCCCAGATCGAGGCGCTCAAGCAGGGCGTCGACGTCATCGTCGGCACCCCGGGCCGCCTGCTCGACCTGGTCAAGCAGAAGCACCTCGACCTGAGCCAGATCGGGACGCTCGTCCTCGACGAGGCCGACCGGATGCTCGACCTGGGCTTCCTGCCCGACATCGAGCGCATCATCAAGCTCATCCCGGCGGAGCGGCAGACGATGCTGTTCTCCGCGACCCTGCCGGGCGAGATCGTCGCCCTGTCCAGGCGTTACCTCACCCGCCCCACCCACGTGCGGGCCGAGAACAACGACGCCGAGGCCGAGGCGACCCCGCAGACGACCCAGTTCGTCTGGCGCACGCACCGGATGGACAAGATCGAGATCGTCGGCCGCCTGCTGCAGTGCGAGGGCCGCGGGCTCACAATGATCTTCTGCGAGACCAAGCGCGCCTGCGACATGGTCGTCGAGCAGCTCAAGGAGCGCGGCTTCGCCGCCGCGGCCGTCCACGGCGACCTCGGCCAGGGCCAGCGCGAGCAGGCCCTGCGCGCCTTCCGCAACGGCAAGATCGACGTGCTGGTCGCGACGGACGTCGCGGCGCGCGGCATCGACGTCGACGACGTCACCCACGTCGTCAACTACGACTGCCCGCAGGACGAGAAGGCGTACGTACACCGGATCGGTCGCACCGGCCGGGCCGGCAAGACGGGCGTCGCGGTGACCTTCGTCGAGTGGGAGGACCTCACTCGCTGGAAGGTCATCAACAACGCGCTCTCGCTCCCCTTCCCCGAGCCGGTCGAGACCTATTCGACCTCCCCGCACGTCTTCAGCGATCTGGGCATCCCCGAGGGCACCAAGGGCGTGCTGCCGCGCGCCAACCGGTCCCGGGCGGGCCTGGCCGCCGAGGAGGTCGAGGATCTCGGCGAGACCGGGCGGATCCGCTCCCGCTCTCCCCGCAAGGGGCGTGAGGACGATCGTGAGGAGCGTCGTGAGCGTCCGGCACGCACGTCCCGCGAGCGCCGTCGCACTCGCGGCGGCCGTACCGGCGAGGAGATCTCCGCGCCGGTCACGGCCGAGGAGGTCCAGCCCGCTGAGTCCCCTGTCGTCGAGATCGCTGAGGTGGAGACGGACGTGGCACCCCGCAAGGACAGCCGTGACGACCAGTACGCCGCCGAGGCCGCGCCCCGCCGGGGCCGTGCCCGCAGGGCCGGGCTGAACCCCGAGGTGAGCCTCATCGGGGAGTCCGAGGCTTCGGTTCATCCTGATTCCGCGACGGACGAGCCGGTCCGCAAGCAGCGCCGTGCCAGGCGCGAGCAGGTGGCCGAGACCCCCGCGTGGAACGAGGAGCCGGTGGCGGAGTTCACCGCAGGTGTGGAGGACGACGTGGCCGAACACTGGGACGACGAGCCCGCGGCGGAGGTCTCCAGGCCCCGGCCGCAGCCCGAGAAGATCATTCCGTCGAGCCCGTTCGCGGTGATCTTCAAGTCTCCGGACCTGGCGTCGGACGACGACGAGATCGCCCCCTCGGCGGCCTCCGAGCGCGTGCAGAGCCGCCGCCGTCCGCAGATGCGCGGTCAGCAACGAGGAGTTCGTCGCCCGAACTAGCGGTGCAGGCTTTAAAAAAGGGGGTGCGACCATAACGGTGGCGCCCCTTTTCGCGCTCCCGGACGCACGGAGCGCTTTCACCGGACTGCCAGGGCGGATGCTCCGTCCGCCGGCGCGGCGAGGAGGCACCTCTCGGTTCTCTCTCGTCGCGCGGGTGCGGCTCGATAGGGTTGGGATGTTCCGCGACAGCCAAGCGAATCCTGTTTTTCCGAACGCGGCAGGACGTGCCGTGTCCGCCCGGGGAGGCTTCGGGATCGCCCGGGCCGGCGAACCGCGAACCGGCAGACCCGACCCGCAGGTCGGGTGCTGGAATCCCCGGCTTTCGAGCCGGGGGAGGACGTCAAAAGAGAGGTATCGTGGGGCTACGTGAGTACGCCGCGTTTTCTGACCATGCCTCCTGGCGTCCGTTCTCGCCAGATCGAGACGGCGGTGGGCACCTTCGCCGCCCTGGAGGCCCTGCCCGTCAGCGGCATTCCTGAGCGCTGGCCGGCCCTGCTGGTCCCCGGTCTGACAGGGAGCAAGGAAGACTTCATCGCGGTGCTACAGACGCTCGCCCAGTCGGGCCGCCAGGTCATCGCGATCGACATGCGAGGCCAGTTCGAGTCGAACGGCCCCGACGACAGGAGCGCCTACACCTGCGCCGCGCTCGGCAACGACGTCGACGTGCTGGCCCAGGTGATCGGCCACGGAGGCCCGATCCACCTGGTCGGCCACTCCTTCGGCGGCCTGGTCACCCGGGAGGCGGTCATCGACGGCCGTACCCGGTTCGGGTCCTACACGCTCATGAGCTCCGGACCCGCCGCGATCGTCGGGCCCCGCGAGCACGCGGGGCGCATCATGATCTCGGAACTGCCCGACCTCGGGCTGGAGCACCTGTGGCACAACCGGATGGAACCCGAGGCCCTGTCCGCCGGGGTCTCCGACGAGATCATCGCCTTCCTGCGCAAGCGACTGTTCGCCAACTCGCCCACCGGCATGTACACGATGACCGAGGAGGTGCTCTCCGCGCCTGACCGGTGCGACGAGCTCACCCAGGTCGACGTCGCCACCCTGGTCCTGTACGGCGAGCACGACGACGGCTGGCCGCCGCATATGCAGTCGGAGATGGCCCGCCGGCTGGACGCCGACTGCGTGGTGGTCCCCGGCGCGGCCCACTCCCCCGCGGTGGAGGCCCCGGAGACCACGGCCGCCGCGCTCATCCGTTTCTGGAAGGCCGCGGAGAGCCGACCAAGAAGCTGACCTGGGGTTTCCCGCTAACGCGACCCCTGTTGGATGCGTCGTCGAATGCCGTGTAATGATTTACTTACTATGGCGAGCATCGAAGACATCGTCGTCCAGCCTCCGCACACCGCGACCTGGCTGGTGCACATCGACCGCTCCATGTGGATCGGCGGGGTCCGCGGCCTCATGCTCCAGGCCCTGCATCCCCTCGCGATGCGTGGCGTCTGGCAGAACTCCAACTTCCAGCAGGACCCGTTCGGGAGGCTCCGCCGCACGGCGGACTTCGTGGGCAGGGTCACCTTCGGCAGCCCCGCGGAGGCCGACGAGATCGGCCGCCGCGTCCGGGGAATCCACCGGCGGCTCCGCATCAACGACCCCGACACCGGCCGTACCCACCGGGTGGACGACCCGGAGCTGCTGCTCTGGGTGCACTGCGCGGAGGTCTCCTCCTACCTGACCGTGGCACGCCGGGCGGGCCTGGGGCTCAGCGACCGCCAGGCCGACCGCTACCTGGCCGAGCAGCGCCGCAGCGCCACCTACGTCGGCCTGCACGCCGAGGACGTGCCCGGCTCCCTGGCGGAGCTGGAGGGCTACCTCGCCTCGGTCCGCCCGGCGCTGAGGGTCACCCCCGAGGCCGCCTCCACCGTGCGCTTCCTGCTCTGGCCGCGACTGCCCGCCGAGCTGCGTGCCCTCACCCCCGGCAAACCCGCCTACTTCCCCTTCGGCGCGCTCTGCTACTACTCGCTGCCCGACTGGGCCAGACAGATGTACGGCGTGCTGCCCGAGGTGCCGCCCAGCACGGTGACAGCGGCGCTGAGGGCGTTCCGGCTGACCATGAACTCGCTTCCCGAACACGTCCACGACCGGGCGTTCACCCCCGGCACCCGCGAAATGCTCGGGGCCTCCCGCGAGCGGCTCGGCGCCGCGGGTTACGACCTGAGCAAGGGGCTCAAGGGGCTGACCGACCCGCGCCGCTGGCCGGACCGGCTGCCCCGCACCGCCTGACGACGCGCCGCGCGGTCAGTCCGCGAGGGCGTCCCACGGCTCGCGGTCGCCGCTCGCGGCCTGGCCCTCGGGGCAGTGGCGGCGAAAGTCGCACCACGAGCACAGCGGGCCCGTACGGGGCGGGAAGGAGGCCTCGACCTCGGGCGGCACCGGGGGCGGGGTCCGGCCGATGCCCCTGGTCCGTGACGCGGCCGAGCCGGTCCTGCCGGGGCGGGTGGCCGACCATGCCCGGTAACGCTCGTCGGCCTCGGAGGCCTCGACGGCGATCTCCTCGGCTCGGCCAAGGTGCCGGGCCAGCGACTCGTCGGTGTGCTCCCACTCCACGACGGAGGCGGTCGGCAGGTGATGGAGCTCGACCCGGTGGCAGGGCCGGTGCATCATCGCCGAGGAGGCGATGGCGTAGACCGCCAGCGCGAGCGAGGAACGGGCGTCGTCGGTGGTCAGCGGACGCCGGCCGGTCTTGTAGTCGACCACGACCAGTTCCTCGCCGCGCCGGTCGAGCCGGTCCACCCGGCCGGAGAGGGCCACGACGGAGGTGCGCGTGGCGACGGTGCGCTCGACACCGACCGGCTCCGCGGCGGGGTCGAGGCCCGCCACGTATCCGCGGACCATCTCCCCGGCCCGGTCACGCCAGGCGGCCGACTGCTCCGCGTCGCGGAACCCCTCGCTGATCCATCCCCTGGTGAGCAGGGCGGCGGCGACCTCGGGCGTACGCCGCTCGTACGGCTCGCGCCACCAGGCGGCCAGGGCGTTGTGCACGCTGACGCCCACGCTGTTGTGCGCCCACCGCGGGCCCTTCTGCGGCGCGGGCCGATCCAGGTAGGTGAACCGGTAGCGCCGGGGGCAGTCCAGCCAGCTGTTCAGCCGCGACGGCGTGCAGGCATACAGCCGCCGCGGCATGCCATCCAGGGGAAGCTGGTCCATCGAGGGCTATTCGTCCCGGAGGTTCAGCCGGATCCCCGCCGCACGCGTGCCGTCGGTCAGCGGCCCCTCCTCCTGCTCCTGCGCCCCTCGGGTCAGCGAGCCGGAGAGCCAGGCGTCGAACTGAGGCTCCAGGTCGCCGATCGTGCTCTCCTCGCCGTGCGCGGGCAGCACCCGGGTGGCGTGGGGCAGGGTGAACAGCCGTCCGCCGATGGCGGTCAGCTGGTCGGCCAGGGCGGGATACTCACCGCCGACCCTGCCGGGGCCGTCGGCCTGGAGGGTCTTGCCGGTGAAGACCGCCTCCAGGGCCTCGCAGTAAAGCGAGACGCCACCGTGGGAGACGCCCGGGGTGGACATGACCTCCAGCTGGACGCCGCCGACCTCGAACAGGCCCTCGTCCTCCATGTCGATGTCCGGCCAGGTGTCCGGCCAGGTCAGTCGCCACAGCGGCCTGTCCTTGGGGTGGAGGGCGATCACCGCCTCGTCTCTGGCCGCGACCTCGATGGCCGCGCCCACGTGGTCGGGCAGGCCGTGGGTGCAGATGATCGCCAGCACCTCCCGCTCGCCGACCTTCTCCAGGATCGCCTCCGCGTCGCGCGCGGGGTCGATGACGATGACATCCTCGTCGTCACCCAGGATCCACGTGTTGTTCTCGACCTTGTGCTCGACGCCGTCGACATCAACGACGCCCTCGGTCACCACTCGCTCGATACGCGCTGTCACGCTTCCGAACTTTACTGCCTATCCCCGCCCTCCGGTCCGGACGGAACGGTCAAGGGTTCGAATGCCGGGCGGGCGGTCAGGGGGCCGGGGCCTCCAGACGCGGGGAGAACGCCCCGAAGGGCAGGTCGAGAGTCTGGTCGTGGTCGCGCAGATCGCGCAGGGACAGCTCGGCCAGGGTCATCAGGTAGCCGGCCTCGGCGGGCCACACGACCGCCCAGAGCCAGTTCCCCAGTGCCTCGCCCACGTAGACGGCCCGGTCACAGGCGGCGGTGACACACCACAGGGCGGCCGGATGGCCCTTGACCTCGATCTTGGCGTGCGGCGGGCCCTGGTCGAAGCCGGTGCCGGGATCGGTGCTCTCCAACCCGGCGAACGCCGCGCCGAGCCCGACCCCGGGCTCCTCGGCGATGAGCAGCAGATCGGCGGGCCCGTAGGTCAGCGAAGGTCCGGAGACCGCGACCACCGTGGCCCGTACGCCGCTGCGCTCGTCACCCACGTGGGCGAACCCGGTGACCAGCCACCCTGTGGGCAGCGGCCACGGGACCCAGACGGGGACACGGGAGATACGGGTGACGGCCTCCACCGCGGCGGCGGAGGGAGGTATGGGTGGCTGGAACGGCAGCACATCACCGTGGGGACCGCATCTCCAGGAGCTTGACCAAGCACTCGGCGGACGTAGCGGGCCGAAACAGCGTGGGCATGTAGGGGCGGCTTTCACGCCTACCCACGCTGCTTCTTCGACGGCCCATCCGTCAAGAGGCCTGGTCGTTATCACGCCGTAATGTTGTTCACGTGCGCGTAAATTGTGTGGGGGCGATCATCCTCGACGGCTCGGGGCGGATGCTTCTGGTCCGTCGTGGCAGGCCACCCGGGATGGGGCTGTGGTCCGTCCCCGGCGGCCGGGTCGAGCCGGGCGAGTCCGACCCCGAGGCGGTCATCAGAGAGGTTCTGGAGGAGACCGGCCTGACCGTCGTCCCCGGGCGCCTGGCGGGAACCGTCGACCGCCCAGGCCCCGGCGGTGCCCGCTACGAGATCCGTGACTACCTGGCCGAGGTCTCCGGCGGCACGCTCTCCGCCGGGGACGACGCCGCGGACGTCCGCTGGGTCACCCGCGCGGAGCTACAGCGGCTCCCGCTCACCCCCGGCCTGCTGGACGCGCTGGTCGAGTGGGCGGTCATCGCGCGGGAGTGAGCGGCGCGAGGTCCACCTCACCGTGTCGAGGTGAGCTTGGAGCGCCACAGGGTGAGGTGGTCCGCGCTGTAGGTGGTGGAGCGGCCCAGAGCCACGACCTGGCCGCCCAGGACCGCCACCGCGCCGAGCCACTGGGCTCCGTCGCCGTCCAGCCTGCCCTGGCTGGGGGTGTGGAGCTGCCAGTTCAGCCCGTCCTCCGAGGTCCAGGCCGCGCTGTCGCCCTCGCCTGGAACCCCGTACCAGCCCACGGCCACCACGCCCTCCGGCGTCGCGGCGAGATCCTGCACGGCGGACGCGGTGTCCCCGGGGAGCCAGGAGAACTCCCAGCTCGTCCCGTTGTCCGCGGACACCGCGCCGAAGGCCTTCTGGCCGTCCTCCGTCCTGGCCGTGCCGGCCGCGACGATGTCCCCGCCGTACAGGACCACGTGCCGCAGCCCCGCCGACGTCGCCCCCGGGGGCAGGACCGGCTTGCGCGCGCTCCAGTTGACCCCGTCGGCCGACACCCAGACCACGCCGGTCTCGCGCTCGGCGGTGCCGGAACCGCCGACGGCCACGTATCCGGACGAGGTCGCCGAGACGTCGTGCAGCCGCACGCCCGTACCGCCCGCGGGAAGCCTGGCCGCCCTGGAGTAGCGCTTGAGGTCGGCGGAGAACCACAGGACGGGCACGGTGGCGGCGGGACCGCGATCCTCACCCGCCATGACGTAACCGGAAGGGCCCGCCGCCACCGCGTGCGGAGCGAGGAAGTCGTGGTCGCCCGCCGGGGCGAGGGGGCCCAGCACCGGAACCCTGCGCCAGTTCTCACCGTCGGAGGAGGTGAGCAGCAGCGGCTCGGTGGAGGAGGCGTCGGTCATCGTGCTGCCCGCGGCCAGCCAGCCCCGCCTGCCGTGCGCGACGTCGGCGAGCGCCTGCCGCCTCGGGCCGCCGAGGAGCTGCGCCGGGCCGCCCGCCTTCCAGCTCTGGCCGCCGGTGCTGCTCCAGATCCCGGCGTCGCCTGAGACGGCACCCACCGCGACGAATCTGCCGTCGCCCGCGGCCACCCTGGCCGTCTCGCGGGCGGCTCTGGCCAGGCCCTCGATACCCCCCAGGGAGACCGGCCTCGGTTCCCCGCCCTTGGGCGCGGTGATGAGCACCACCCTGTTGTCCACGTCGGCGGCGCGCTCGTCGCCGCCGACGACGAGGGTGCCGGTGTCGGACAGGGCGAGCGCCCGCAGCGAGCCCGGTACCTCGCCGAGGTCTGTGGTCTTGCTCCAGTCCCGGCCGTCGGAGCTGGTGTGGACCGTGTAGCGCTCGAAGCCGGATTCGACGACCGCGGCCACCCCCGCCGAGGAGGAGGCCAGCCGCCTGACGCCGGAACCGTCGGACCCCAGGCCGGTGATGGTCCCGCAGGCCTTCCAGTCGGCGCCCTCGGGCGAGCAGTAGACGCGGACCTCGCCCTTGTCGCTGCGCTGCTGGGTCGGTACGAGGACGAACCCCCCGCCGGCCACGGCCAGCGCGCCCGGTTCGGGGATGACGTCGTTGAGCGCGGTGCCGGTCCGCTGCCAGCTCCCGCCTCCGTCGGCCGAACGCAGGATGACCGAGGTGGACTGCCCCTGGGCCGGGTCCGCCAGCGCGACCACGGCGTTCCCCCTGGCGACGACCGCCTTGATGCCCCGCACCTTGTCCGGCATGCCGATCTCCCGGGTCGCCACCCGTTTCCAGGCGCGCCCGTCGGGAGAGACCCAGGCGACGGCCCCGGTGGTGCCGTCGTCCAGCACGGCCGCACCGACCGCGACGAAGCCCGAGTCGGTCCTGGCCAGGTCCATGATCTTGTCTCCGCGCGCGAAGGCGTCCAGCTCAGCGGGGTCGACGGCGGTCCAGCTGTAACCGTCGGAGCTGGTCCACAGGCCGTGCCCCGAGCCGAGGGGGTCGTTGCCCGCCGCCAGCCAGCGGCCGTCACCGCCCGCCACCCGGCCCACCGTGGTCGGCCCCGTCTCGTACCCCACCGGGCCGATCATCCTGCCCAGCTGCCAGGTCGTGCCGCCGTCGGGAGAGACCAGGAACAGCGGTCTGGGTACCGGGCTGGTGGTGTCGCTGCCGACCGCGACCATGACGGAGCCCACCGAGGCCACCGCGTTGAGAACCTGGTTGGAGCCGTTGCCACCGACACCGGCCCGCGGCACGAAGTTCTCGTCGCCCGAGCCCACCTCGTCGCCGACCAGCCGGAGACCGGTGGCGAACGGGCTGCTCACCCAGCCCCACAGGGCCAGGCCGCCACCGACCGCGACGGTGAGGACCATGACCATCAGGAACGGGATCACCAGGCCCCTGCCACGCCTGCGCCTGGTCGGGCTGGACCGGCGTACCGCGGAGGGCGCGGCGGCCGAGCGGTGATGCCGCCCGCCGTTGGGGCCCCGCCTGCCGGGCGGGCCCTCCGCGACGAGCAGGTCGGGCCTGGCGGGTCTGCCACCGGGCGGGCGCCCCACCCGGCGTACGGGCTCGAAATCGTCCTCGACGGGCGTGCCGGGCCCCTCGGTCTCGGGCCCCGGCTCCGATTCGGAGGTCGGCCCGGGTGTCGAGCCGGGTTCCGGAGTGGGCGCCGGTTCCGGCGTCGCCGGAATGCTCGGTCCCATCCTGATCCGGTCCTCGGGCGCGGGAGGCGGGGGCTGTGGGGGCTGCGGGGGCTGCGGGGGCGCTGTCCGCCCGTCCTTGCCCCGCTCGCGGGCCGGCCCCGAGGCGACCAGGAGATCGGGCCGGTCCGCCCTCCTCCTGCCCCTGCGCTCGGGCGTCGGCCCCGAGGCGACCAGGAGGTCAGGGCGGTCCACCAGGCGCGGGCGCCCTCGCTCCGGTACGGCGTGGCGGCCCTGCCCCGTACCCCGTTCCTCCACGGGCTCCTCGGCGAGGTGATCGGTGGCGGGGTGGTCGGGGGCGGGGGGTTCTGCCGGGGACGACTGCCCGGTGGGCTGGGGGGTGGGGGCGTAGGGCTGGGCGTACGGACGGCGCCGCTCGCCGCCGAGTCCTTCCGGGCGGGCCCGGGGCGGCTCGCCGTCGTCCGGGGTCGGCGCCGCGAACGGCGGGAGCATCCACGGGGAGGCCATGGAGAGCCCGCGCGCGTCGTCGCCGGAGGGACCCGGCGGGGAGTGCTGGATCGTCGGCGGGGACGCGTGTGGCTCCTGGGACCCGCCTGCACGCGTGGCATCGTCGTGAACGCCGCCGTCATCCGCCGGCCACTCTCGCGAGCGCGGGTCGTGGGGGCCCGAGGCCACGCTCAGCACCTCCTCGCAGGAAGCCCGTTTCAGCCCGGAGTCAGCACCCCGGACCGTTCCAGTCGTCTCCGTAACGGTAGGCCGCAACCCCTACGGATGCGGCAAATCGCACGCGACCCTACTACTACCCCGTTCTCTGGAAACGATCACCTCCCGCGGCCGACCGGCCGCACCTCTGCCGTACACAGTCAAGAGCAACACGTCCCGGCCGCGATGACGAGACCTCTCTAGTCAGATTTATCAGCCGGGCGCCCGGATTATCATGATTTGTCTATAAAAATCCTGAAACACACCAGCCCGCCGAGACCCGTGAAACCCCCGGCTCACCCCCGCCCGCCCACCGCGGCCCGCCTCAGGTCAACCGCCGACATGTCACCACCGACATGTGGCCGCCGACATGTGGCCCCCGCGATGTCAGGCCGTGGGCGGTGTGAAGGCCGTGGTTCGTGCGAGACCGGCGGCCCTGCCCTTCGCCGCCACCACCAGCGCCATCTTTCTGGACGCCTCGTCGATCATCTCGTCGCCGAGCATGACCGCGCCGCGCCTCTCGACCGTCGTGTAGTACTCGTACGCGTCGAGGATCAGCTCGGCGTGGTCGTAGTCCTCCTGCGACGGCGAGAACACCTCGTTCGCGGCCTCGATCTGGGTCGGGTGGAGCACCCACTTCCCGTCGAGCCCCAGCGCCGCGGCCCGGCCCGCCACCCGGCGGAAGCCGTCCAGGTCCTTGATCGCCAGGTAGGGGCCGTCGATGGCCTGCAGGCCGTGCGTCCGGGCGGCCATCAGGATGCGCATCAGGATGTAGTGGTAGGCGTCGCCCTCGGTGTAGCCGGGCGGCTGCTCACCGACCACCAGGGTCCGCATGTTGATCGAGGCCATGAAGTCGGCCGGGCCGAAGACGAGCGTCTCCAGGCGCCGGGACGCGCCGCCGATGGCGTCCACGTTCACCAGGCCCTTGGCGCTCTCGATCTGGGCCTCGATGCCGATCCTGCCGACGGTGAGACCGTTCGCCTTCTCGATCTGGGTGAGCAGCGTGTCGAGCCACATCACCTGGGCCGCGTCCTCCACCTTGGGCAGCATCAGGCAGTCGACGAACTCCCCCGCGCCCTCCACGACCTCGATGACGTCGCGGTAGGTCCACTGGGTGCCGAGGTCGTTGACCCTGACGACCCTCGTCCTGCCCGACCAGTCGCCCTCGCGCAACGCCGCCACGATGTTCTTGCGCGCCCCCTCCTTGGCGAGGGGCGCGACGGAGTCCTCCAGATCGAGGAAGACCTCGTCGGCCGGGAGCCCCTGGGCCTTCTCCAGGAACCGGGGGTTGCTGCCGGGCACCGCGAGACATGAACGCCGAGAACGCATGGGCACACGCTAGCGCCCGCGGGAAAGCAGACCGGCGGCCGGGCGGCGCTATGGCGTCCGGACAAAGACCTCCCCCTGTTCTTGGCGGCGATCTCGCAGGGCTTTTGCCGGAGATCTCACCAGAATGAGCGTCAAGAACCTGCAAAGGAGACACGCACCATGGCAAACGCTTCCTCTGTGACCAGGCCCGCCGTACTGTCCGACCTCATCCCGGGCTCCCGTACCCGCGACGTCGCGCTGGTGGTCGGCGGCGCCGCCCTGACTGGCCTGGCGGCGCAGCTCAGCTTCCCGCTGCCCGGCTCGCCCGTCCCGGTCACCGGCCAGACCTTCGCGGTCGTGCTGGTCGGCGCGGCCCTCGGCATGAACCGCGCGGCGCTGAGCATGGCGCTCTACCTGCTGGCCGGTCTCGCGGGCGTGCCGTGGTTCGCCGGCGGCACCTCCGGCTTCGGCGGCGCGTCCTTCGGGTACGTCATCGGCTTCATCGCCGCCGCGGCCGTGGTCGGCAAGCTCGCCGAGCGCGGCGGCGACCGCACCGTCCCGCGCACCGTCGGCACGATGATCCTGGGCAACCTGGTCATCTACGCCTTCGGCCTGCCGGTCCTCATCGCCGTCGCCCAGGTGGACCTCGCCACCGGCCTCGCGGTGGGCGTGCTGCCCTTCCTGCTCGGCGACGCCCTCAAGATCGCCATCGCGGCCGGGCTGCTCCCGGCCGCCTGGAAGCTCTCCCGGCGCTGACCTCACGGCGCGTACGGCCTGTACCGCCCCAAGGGGAGGAACAGGCCGTACATTCGTCTCATGGGTGTGATCGAGGAGGGCGCCAAGAAGTCGAGCGTCCTGTGGTTGTCGCTGGACCGGCCCCGGCTGGCCTGGCACACCTGGTACGACGGTGCGATCTACTTGGTCACCGGCGGGGGCGAGCAACCGCTGCCGGGGCTGGCCGAGGCCGATGAGGTCCGGGTGACGCTGCGCAGCAAGGACAACGGCGGGCGCCTGGTGGCCTTCGACGCCGGCGTGGAGGTGATGGACCAGACGAAGGCCGCCGACGCGGTGGCCGCGCTCGCCAAGGAGCGGCTCAACGCCCCCGACGGCGCGAGGCTGGTGGAGCGCTGGGCCGCCGCCTCCCAGGTGATCCGGCTCATCCCACGGGAGCCGGCTTCCTGACCTCCGGCACGGGCACGGGCGGCACGACCGTGGCCCGCTGGGCCAGGTAGGCGCCGATCAGGACGATCACGCCACCCGCGATCTGGAAGGGTCCGAGCGCCTCGCCCAGCAGGATCCAGGCGACCACCGCCCCGGCGATGACCTCCAGCGAGGCGACGGTGGAACCGACGGCGGCCGACAGGCGGCGGATGGCGAGAACGCCGAAGATGTAGGCGATGACCGTGGCGACCACGATCAGGAAGACCAGCGCCACGGCAGTCGGCAGCGGGTAGCCACCCGGCGGGGTGACCACCGTGCCGAGCGCCGCCCAGGGAATGTCCCAGGGACGAGAGATCGGGATGAGCGCCACGGCGGCGCCGAACAGCCCCCAGGCGACCAGCCCAAGCGGATCGATCTCGTCGCCGAAGCTGTCGTTGAGCAGGAAGTATCCGGCGCAGCACGCCGTCGCCGCGAAGGCGATGAGCAGGCCCAGCGGGTCGAGGGCGAGTCCCGCCCAGATCTCCACCACGACGGCGAGCCCGACCACCGCGACGGCGGCACCGGCGAAGGCCACCCGGGGCAGCCGTACCCGCCGGACGAACCGTACCCAGAGCACCACCAGCACCGGCGAGGTGTACTCGATCAGCAGGGTGACGCCGACCGGCAGCCGGGTCAGCGCCAGGAAGAAGAGCCCCTGCACCCCGGCGACCGCGACCACCGCGTACACCCCGAGGAACGGCAGCCTTGAGCGGGGGATGCGCAGGGCCGAGGGCTTGGCGAGCGCGAGGACGGCGACGAGCAGCAGCCCGGCACCCGCCATCCGTACCCAGACCGCCTCCAGCGGGGCCAGCCCGGCCGCGCCCACGTATTTGGCCATGGAACCCGAGAAGGCGAAACACAGGGCCGACGCGAGTGCGATCAGCAGTCCTGCACGTCTCATGAAACACCATTCCCGTAATTACCGTTGTGCGCCTTTGATGCTGTCATGTCGGGATACCGGCCAGCAAATCGATTCCGGCATGTGAGCCGGGGAGCGTGGCAGCAGCAGGCAGGCCCGAGACGCGGCCTACGCTTCAAATGTGAGGATCTTCATCGCGCGTCTCGCCGGTACCCCGGTCTTCGACCCCGCCGGGGACCAGATCGGCCGGGTCCGCGATGTGGTGGTGGCCATCGCCGGCAGCGCGCCGCCGCATGTGCACGGGCTGGTCGTCGAGGTGCAGCCCCGGCGCCGGGTCTTCCTGCCGATCACCCGGATCCGGTCCGCCCAGACGGGTTCCGTGGTCTTCAGCGGCCAGCTCAACATGCGCAGGTTCGAGCAGCGGGCGACCGAGACCCTGGCCGTCGCCGAGCTGCTCGACCTCGGTGTGGAGGTCGACGGCGAACGGATGACGGTCCTGGACCTGGCCATGGAGCAGACCAGGCGCGCCGAGTGGCTGGTCACCAAGGTGGCGGTGGTCCCGAGCACGCCCGGCATGGGGCTGCGCCGGCGCGGCGCGACCAGAGTCGTCGACTGGGCCGAGGTCCACGGCTTCGGCGCCGTCCAGAAGGACCAGGGCGCCGCCAACCTGCTGGTCGCCTTCGAGTCGATGCGCGCCGCCGACCTGGCGGGGGCACTGCACGAGTTGCCGGACAAGCGGCGGGTCGAGGTGGCGGCGGCCCTTGACGACGTACGGCTCGCCGACGTGCTGGAGGAGCTCCCCGAACGGGATCAGATCAGCATTCTGAGCAGGCTCTCCCCCGGCCGGGCCGCGGACGTGCTGGAGGAGATGGACCCCGACGACGCGGCCGACCTGCTGCAGGACCTCCCCGCCGAGCAGGCTGAGGCGCTGATGGCGCTGATGGAGCCCGAGGAGGCCGCGCCGATCAGGCGGCTGCTGATCTACCCGGAGAACACCGCGGGCGGGATGATGACGAGCGAGCCGGTGGTCCTGCCGCCGAACGCGACGGTCGCCGAGGCGCTGGCCAACATCCGCCAGCGCGAGCTCACTCCCGCGGTGGCCGCGCAGGTCTACGTGGCCAGGCCGCCCATCGAGACGCCCACCGGCCGCTTCCTCGGCCTGGCCCACTTCCAGCGGCTGCTGCGCGAGCCGCCGTCCACACTGCTCGGCAGCATTCTGGACACCTCCCTCGACCCGATCAGGCCGGAGTTCACCCTGAACCAGGTGACCTCCTACCTGGCCACCTACAACCTGGTGGCGGCTCCCGTGGTGAACGAGGCCGGGCGCCTGGTCGGGGCCGTCACGGTGGACGACGTGCTCGACCACCTGCTGCCCGAGGACTGGCGCGAGCAGGAGGACAGGCATGGCTGACCGCCTCGACCAGCCCAGACAGCCCGGCCTGCGGCTCCGTCCGCACTACGACCCAGAGGCGTTCGGGCGGCTCTCCGAGCAGATCGCCCGCTTCCTCGGCACCGCGAGGTTCCTGGTCTACATGACGGTCTTCGTCACCGTCTGGGGCCTGTGGAATGCCTTCGGCCCCCCGCCGCTGCGGTTCGACCCCTACCCGTTCATCTTCCTGACGCTGATCCTGTCCCTGCAGGCCTCGTACGCGGCGCCGCTGATCCTGCTCGCCCAGAACCGGCAGGCCGACCGTGACCGGGTCCAGAACGAGCACGACCGCAGGGCCGCGGAACGGAACCAGGCCGATCTGGAGTACCTCACCCGGGAGGTCGCCGCCCTGCGCATGGCGGTCGGCGAGGTGGCCACCCGCGACTACATCCGCTCGGAACTGCAGCGCCTCCAGGAGGATCTCCAGGAGCCACGAACGTCCACGGAGGCGTGAAAGGCGGGTCGCGCGCCGGGTGTCCCGGCGC
>NZ_JBEXUE010000160.1:0-19448 GCF_040614275.1 Streptosporangium sp. NPDC006013 | reverse complement strand
GGGCGTGTCCATCTGGACACGCCCGGCTGTTCGTCGTGCGGAACCCAGTTTTGGACAAAACATAACCACGATTTTTCCCACCCGAAATTGGGTGGAAACAGATGCTGGTGGGGTAGGTGTGACAGGCGAAATGCCGTTATAAGCAGGCCGGTCGGTAAAAGGTGCTGGACTCGGCGTCAATTGTCCGCAGGCAGAGGCTTCATATCCGCGTCCTCGCTGCGTAGACTCCCGGGACCGGCCAAGGTTTATCCTTCGGAGCGGCCCGCACGCGAGCCGTCCTCCGTGGGGGTCTGCAACTGGAAGCGGCACTGCCAACCATCCCGGATGTGCGCCGCTCCGCTCGTCTAACCACTTCGGCAGCGCACTCCGGGCAGGACGTGTTCCCGTCTTGCCAAGGAGAGTCGGATGTCTGTGCTCCATCTCGCCGCTGTCGAAGAGCCAGCGGTATCCCTGAGTGGTTACCACTTCAACATCGTGATCGTGGTCGCCGTCGTGGCACTGCTCGCACTCGCCGTCGCCGGCACACTGGTGCGGGAAGTGCTGGCCGCCGGCCAAGGCACCGAGCGTATGCAAAACATCGCGCGAGCCGTCCAGGAAGGGGCTTCGGCGTATCTTACCCGGCAGTTCCGGACGCTCGCGCTGTTCGTCATCCTGATCCCGTTCCTGCTGTACCTCCTCCCGGCGGAGACGACCGGTGTGCGGATCGGCAGATCGGCTTTCTTCGTCGTCGGCGCGTTGTTCTCCGCGCTGACCGGATTCATCGGCATGTGGCTGGCGGTCCGCGGCAACGTCCGCGTCGCCGCCGCCGCCCGCGAGTCGGGTGAGAAGATCGCGATGCGGATCGCCTTCCGCACCGGCGGCGTGGCCGGAATGATCACCGTTGGCCTCGGCCTTCTCGGCGCGGCCGTGGTGGTGATCACCTACGGGGGCAGCGCCCCGGCCGTGCTGGAGGGCTTCGGCTTCGGTGCCGCGCTGCTCGCGATGTTCATGCGAGTCGGCGGCGGCATCTTCACCAAGGCCGCCGACGTCGGCGCCGACCTGGTCGGCAAGGTCGAGCAGGGCATTCCCGAGGACGATCCGCGCAACGCCGCCACCATCGCCGACAACGTGGGCGACAACGTGGGCGACTGCGCGGGCATGGCCGCCGACCTGTTCGAGTCCTACGCGGTCATGCTCGTCGCCAGCCTGATCCTGGGCAAGGTGGCCTTCGGCGTCGAGGGACTGGTGTTCCCGATGATCGTGCCGATGATCGGTGTGATCACGGCGATCATCGGCATCTTCGTCACCGCCCCGCGCGCCGGCGACCGCAACGCGATGGCCGCGATCAACCGGGGCTTCTTCATCTCGGCGGCCATCTCGGCCGTCCTCGTCGCGGTCGCGGCCTACCTCTACCTGCCGGCCAGCTTCTCCGGGCTGACCGGGGTGAGCCCGGAGATCGCCGCGATCACCTCCGACCCGCGCCTGATCGCTATCGGGGCGGTGCTCATCGGCCTGGTGCTGGCAAGCGTCATCCAGATCCTCACCGGTTACTTCACCGAGACGAACCGCCGTCCGGTGCGGGACATCGGCGAGAGCTCCCGCACCGGTCCCGCCACGGTCATCCTGTCCGGCATCAGCGTCGGCCTGGAGTCGGCCGTCTACTCCGCGCTGGTCATCGGAGCCGCCGTCTACGGCGCGTTCCTGCTGGGCTTCGGCAACGTCACGGTCGCGCTGTTCGCCGTGGCGCTGGCGGGCACGGGCCTGCTGACCACGGTCGGCGTGATCGTGTCGATGGACACCTTCGGTCCTGTCTCCGACAACGCCCAGGGCATCGCCGAGATGTCCGGGGACGTCGAGGGCGAGGGCGCCCAGGTCCTCACCTCGCTGGACGCCGTCGGAAACACCACCAAGGCCATCACCAAGGGCATCGCGATCGCCACCGCCGTGCTCGCCGCGACCGCGCTGTTCGGCGCGTTCCGTACGGCGGTCGAGAGCGAGCTGGTCAAGGCGGGCGCGTCCGTCAAGGAGGCGCTGGGCTCCTTCAGCACGTTCAGCCTGAGCGTCGACTCCCCGAACGTGCTGGTCGGCCTGATCATCGGCGCCGCGGTGGTGTTCATGTTCTCCGGCCTCGCGATCATGGCGGTCGGCCGCGCGGCCGGTCGGGTGGTCTTCGAGGTACGCGAGCAGTTCCGCACCAAGCCGGGGATCATGGCCGGCACGGAGTTGCCCGACTACGGCAGGGTCGTGGACATCTGCACCCGCGACTCGCTGCGGGAGCTGGCCACGCCCGGCCTGCTGGCCGTGCTGACCCCGATCGCCGTCGGTTTCGCCCTCGGCTACGCGTCGCTCGGCGCGTTCCTGGCCGGTGCCATCGCGTGCGGCACGCTCATGGCGGTGTTCCTGGCCAACTCCGGCGGAGCCTGGGACAACGCCAAGAAGCTCGTCGAGGACGGTCACCACGGCGGCAAGGGCTCACAGGCCCACGAGGCCACCATCATCGGTGACACCGTCGGTGACCCGTTCAAGGACACCGCCGGACCGGCGATCAACCCGCTCCTCAAGGTGATGAACCTGGTGGCGTTGCTGATCGCCCCGGCCGTGGTGGCCTACGCGGACAGCCCGGCGCTGCGCATCGGCATCACGGTGCTCGCGGTGGGCGTCGTCATCGCCGCGGTGGTCATCTCCAAGCGTCGTTCGGCGGGCATCGCCCCGACGGAGGAGAACAACAGCGACCGCGAGCCGGAGCAGGTCTCCAGCTGAGCAATGTTTGACGAAGGGGTGCACGGGCCGCGTGCACCCCTTCTGCATGTGCGGACCGTCTCGGTGGGAAACTGGCCGATATGGAACAGCAGCCCTCCGGAGGCAGAACTCTCATCCTCATCCTGCTGGCGATGGCCGCGGTGTTCGCGGTGATCGTGGGCCTTGCCATGTGGGCTTCGAGATGACGGCGCGCACGCTCGTCGTGCTGCGTCACGCCAAGGCGGTCAGCGCCTCGGGTCTCGCCGATCGCGAGCGTCCCCTCAGCGCCGACGGCGAGCACGACGCCCGCAGGGTCGGTGAGGCCCTCGCCACGCGGGGCCTCCGCCCCGACCTGGTGATCTGCTCGCCGTCGGTGCGCACCCGGCAGACCGCGAACCTGGCCCTTCCCGGTGCGGACCTCCTTTTCGAACCGGCCGTCTACGAGGCCTACCCCGACGAGCTGCTGACGCTGATCCGGCGGAGTGATCCGCAGGTGCGCACGCTGGTCCTGGTCGGTCACAACCCCGGCGTCCACGAGCTGATCAGGCAGCTCACCGAGGAGGACGACGGCGACGCAGGGTTCCCGCCAGGGGCGTTCGCCGTCATCGAGGTGGACGGCGAGTGGGCGGAGCTCGACGCCGGTCGCGGGATCGCCAGATGGAGTCCCAAGAAGCCCTGAGGGCCAGGGCGTAACGAGGCGTAACGAGGCACGGGGGAGCTCCCGGGATCGGGGGTGGCATGCGCAGGCTCGTCGACATGCTGCGTGCCGACTTCCGGCTCTCCGGGCCTCCCGCCTGGACGTACGGCCTGCTGTGCATGCTGGTCGTCTGCCTCCCGCTGCTGCTCGGCGTTCTCCTCGGCCGTCTCGCGGAGGGCGCCTCGGTGGCTCTGGGCGGCTATCTGACGCTCTTCGGCGACGCCCCCGGGCAGCTGTACGGCGACCGGGTCAGAAGGTTGCTCACCACCACGGCCACCGTCACGCTCGGCTCCGGACTCGGCGCGCTCATCCACCCCCACCCGTGGCCGATCGCGGCAGTGGTGGTCGGCCTGGTCGCGGCGGCGGGCATCTACTGGCGGGCGCTGGGCATACCCGCGATCCTCTCCGTGACCTTGACCTACGGAATGCGGGCCAGTGCTCCGGCCTTCAGGCCGGGGGTGAAGGCCCGCGCGGGAGTGCCCGCCAGGGCGCGAGCGTGCCCTGAACCGGGCGGTTCAACCGGGCTGGTCATGCGTTTGTTCGGTGGCTTCCGCGATCGGCACGGGCACGACCGCCGCGATCCTGCGTCCTCGGTTCGTGATGTAGGTGATCCTGCCTCGTACGGCTGCCTCGTTCAGGACATCCGCGAACTGCCCCCGCGCGTCGGCGACGCTCATCTCTCCCGATTCCATGAACGTCACGGTACGCGGATGTACCTTCACGTACAGTTAGACTGTGCAGCTCAGGTACAACTTCCGCCTCTACCCGACCGCCGGTCAGCGCGAGTCACTGGCGCGGGCGTTCGGGTGCGCGCGGACGGTGTTCAACGACGGGTTGCGCGCACGCCGACAAGCACACGAGAACGGCTTGCCGTACATCTCGGACGCGGACCTGTCCAAGCGGGTCATCACCCACGCCAAGGCGGCACCGGAGCGGGCGTGGCTGGGCGAGGTGTCCAGTGTGGTTCTTCAGCAGGCCCTGGCCGACCTGAACACCGCCTACCGCAACTTCTTCGCCTCCCTGTCGGGCAAACGCAAGGGCCGCAAGGTCGGCCTGCCCCGGTTCCGGTCGCGTAAGGATTCCCAGCAGGCGATCCGGTTCACCAAGAACGCCCGCTTCTCGATCACGGCGAGCGGGAAACTCCGCCTGCCGAAGATCGGCGACGTGGCGGTCCGCTGGTCACGCTCTCTACCCTCGGACCCCTCATCGGTGACGGTGATCAAGGACAGCACGGGCCGGTACTTCGCGTCACTCGTCGTGGAGGCGGGCGATGAGCCGCTGCCCGAGACGGCGGCCGAGGTCGGCATCGACCTGGGGCTCACACACTTCGCGATCCTGTCCAACGGCCAGAAGATCGCCAACCCGCGCATTCTGCGGCGCGCGGCCAAGAAGCTCCGCAGGGCAGAGAAAGCGCTGAGCCGCACCCAGAAGGGTTCGGCGAACCGCAAGAAGGCCAGGGTGAAGGTCGCCCAGGCACACGCCACGGTGGCCGACACGCGCCGCGACTGGGCACACAAGCTCTCCACCACGTTGATTCGCGAGAACCAAGCGATCTACGTGGAGGACCTTGCCACCTCCGGCCTGGCCCGCACCCGCCTGGCCAAGAGCGTGTACGACGCCGGATGGTCACAGTTCGTGACCATGCTGGAGTACAAGGCGAAACGGTACGGCCGCCGCTTCGCGAGGATCAACCGATGGTTCCCCTCCTCCAGGCTGTGCTCGGAGTGCGGCACCCGGCGAGACGGCATGCCGCTGGACGTGCGGGAATGGGCCTGCCGCTGCGGCGCCGTCCATGACCGCGACGTCAACGCCGCACGCAACATCCTGACCGAAGGCCGACGAACCGTCGCCGCTGGACGGAAACCCGCCGCTGAGATGCGGCGGGAGGCGGAGACGTTAAACGCCCGTGGAGGTGACGTAAGACCACCGCTCGCGGTGGCGGACGCCGACGAAGCAGGAAGCCTCAGAGGTGCCGCGTGAACGCGTGGCACGGGCTGGATCCCCGGCCTTCAGGCCGGGGAGCGCGTCAAGGGTACTGGATGATGCTCGCCACCCCGCTCTCGCTGATGCTGGCCCGAGGGGGCGGGCGACAGGATGACGGGTCTGCGGCGCAGCATCAGGCACGCCGCCGCCGCGTGGCCCGCCCTGCGGGGTCTCAGCGCCGAAGCCGTACGGCTGGCCTCCCTGACCGCCCCGAGGACCTGTTAGCCGCGATCGTCCGGGGGACGAAGGCGGCCAGGGCCAGTGTGTTCAGCGGTTGGTGTTGACGCCGTCCTCGGCGTCGGCGTCCTCCACCTCGGCGCGGGGGATGCCGAGCAGGTAGAGGATCGAGTCGAGGTAGGGCACGTTGACCGCGGTGTCCGCGGCGCGGCGGACCACCGGCTTGGCGTTGAACGCGATGCCGAGGCCGGCCGCCGCGATCATGTCCAGGTCGTTGGCGCCGTCGCCGATGGCGACGGTCTGGCTGATCGGGATGCCCGCCTCGCGGGCGAAGCGCTCCAGCGCCCGCGCCTTGCCGGGCCGGTCGACGATCTCCCCGACGACCCGCCCGGTGAGCACGCCGTCGACGACCTCCAGGGTGTTGGCCGCGGAGTAGTCGATCCCGAGGTCCTCCA
This sequence comes from Streptosporangium sp. NPDC006013, assembly GCF_040614275.1. Taxonomy (NCBI): domain Bacteria; kingdom Bacillati; phylum Actinomycetota; class Actinomycetes; order Streptosporangiales; family Streptosporangiaceae; genus Streptosporangium; species Streptosporangium sp. NPDC006013. Next base: position 13,418 of record NZ_JBEXUE010000160.1, on the reverse strand, counting down.
CGAGGGCATCGGTGAGCTGCGTGAACCCGCCGCTGACGATCGCGAACCGGTAGTCGAGCCGCTTGAGCGTCCGTACCAGCGTGCGGGCGCCGGGGGTCAGCACGAGCTCCTCGCGGACCTTCTCGAAGACCTCCTCGGAGAGGCCCTCCAGCAGTGCGACCCGGCGGCGCAGTGACTCGGCGAAGTCGAGCTCGCCGCGCATCGCCTCCTCGGTGACCCTGGCGACCTCCTCCAGGCAGCCGGCGTGCGCCGCCAGCAGCTCGATCACCTCGGCCTGGATGAGCGTCGAGTCGACGTCCATCACGATCAGCCGCTTGGCCCTGCGGTGCAGGCCGGTCCGCTGCACGGCGACGTCCACCTGCTGGGCGTGCGCCTCGATGGCCAGCTCGGCCCGCAGGGTGTCGGGGTCGGCGCCGGACAGGGAGAGCTCGATGCAGGTCACCGGGTAGCTGGACAGGCGCTCGATCCGGTCGATGTTGGCGCCGGCCGCGGCGATCCGCCCCGAGATGCCCGCCATGGCGGCGGGCTGCAGCGGTGCGCCGAGCACGGTGACGTTGAGCCGTCCCCTGCGCCGCTTCTCCTTCGGGTCGGAGCCGGTGGACATCTCCACGTGCAGACCGAGATCCTCGGCGGTCCGCTCGACGGTGGTCCAGAGGGCACCGATGGTGCCGCCGGTGCCGGTCGGTGTGTCGCCCGCGTAGGAGACGAGGACGCCGAGAGTGAGCCGGCCGCGGATGACGACCTGCTCCACGTCGGCGACGACGACGGGGAATCCGGCCAGAACAGAGAAGAGGCGTGAGGTCACGCCTGGGCGGTCCGGACCGGTCAACGTGATCAGAAGCGTGCGCTGGTTCATCGGGTCCTACGCTACTTGGCTCCGGTTTCGACCGTGAATGCGGTTCGCCATCCGGACACCTGGAGTTCACGGAACGTCAGTGACCAGGGGAATTCTGCTCCCTGCCCAGCTCGGCCGTCACCTCGGCCGCGGTCTGCCGCAGGGCTTCGGCGAGCGGGGAGTGGGTGCCCGCGGGAACCGAGGAGGTGGTGCCGACGATGGCCATCGCGGCCAGCAGAACCGGGCCGCGGAACACGGGGGAGGCGATACTGCGCACGCCGTTGACGGAGGGGGTGTTGGCCGAGATGTTGTCCTCGCGGATCTTCACGAGCTCCTGGCGCAGCTCGGGGGAGGCGGTCAGCTGCGCTTCGAGGCCGGGAACGTCCTCCGGGGGGAGGAAGGCGCAGAAGACCCGGCCCTGGGCGGACTCGGTCCGCGAGAGGCGGGAGCCCATCCGGACGCTGACCCTTATGGTGCGGTCGGTGTTGTCGTCGACGCGGACGACGACGGCGGTGTCACCGTCCCAGACGCTCAGCACGACGGTCTCGTCGATCTCCCTGACGAGCCGCTGCATGTACGGCCCGGCGATGCCGATCACGGGCATGCCGACGCGGGCGGCGGCGGAGAGAGTGAGGATCTGCGGTCCCAGGGAGTACAGCGCCTCGCGCTCGTCGTAGCGGAGCAGGTTGCTCTCGCGCAGGGCCTTGGTGTACCGGTGCGCGGTGGCCTTGCTGGTGCCCAGGCTGGCGGTGAGCTGGTTGAGCGTCAGGTGCGGGCGGCTCACCGTGAACGCGCTGAGGATCATCGCGGCCCGCTGGACGGTCTGGATCGCCGGGGTTCTGTTCTCGCCGGCGACACCTTTCAGGCTAGGCACTGGGTCGTCACCCATGTTGGTTCCCTCGCGTTATGTATGGAAGCTCGGCGCCGAGAGTATATTTTGCATTGCGAGACAGCATCCTGCCATCCAGAACATTCAATGTCGATGGCCCTGTTCCTCGACATCGCCGAGCGCGTGCCTGACGGCGATCCCGGCGTACAGCCGCGCGAAGCGCACCAGCGTCCGCGGATCGAAGACATCCCGCCGGGGATCGGCCGGGTCGGATCCGGCCGCCGGGCCGACCCTGGCGGTCGGGACCCCGTGGCCGCGCAGCACCACTCCGTCCGTCGAGCCCTTCCAGCCGGAGATGGCGGGCGGGGGTTCGCCGTGCTCGTCGTGCCAGGCGGCGATCGCGTGGCGGATCACCGGGGCGTCGGGTGAGGTCACCCCGGCGGGATGGACCAGCCGCGCGTCCACGCTCACCCGGCAGCCGTCCAGTGGCCCGCCGGGGATTTCGGCCCGCATCCTGGCGAGTACGGTCCGGGCGATCTCGTCGGGGTCGTCGCCGGGGACGGTGACCAGGTAGAGGTGGAGCTCCACGACGCCCGGCAGCAGGTCGGGCTTCTCCAGGAGCCCTCCCCGTACCGCGCCGATGCCGGCCTCGGCGGCGAGCTGGCGGCCGGCGCTCGCCCTGGCCGCCACGTGCTCGGTGCGCCACGACTCCAGGATCGCGGTGGCGGTGCCAAGGTTGGCGAGGAGCCCGCCGCCCGCGTCCCTGGCCAGCACCGGCCGGTAGGGGCCGCCCAGCCGTACGCGCAGGAAGATCGCTCCAGGCTCCTCGTGCAGGACGCCGCGCGGGCCGCACTTGGCGACCACCGCGGCCGAGGGCAGCGGGTGCGACCGGAGATGCTCGTCGATGCCCGCAGGCCCGGCGGGGGCGAACGGCGACGAGTGCGTGCCGCCCGAGGCCAGGAGCAGGGAGAGGCGGTGTGGCAGGCCGTGGTGCCGCAGGGCCGTGGCCGCGGCCACGTATCCCGCCAGCGCCGCGGCGGCGGGTGCGCGGGCGACGCCGAGGCCGAAACCCGCCAGCAGGCCGGACGCCGGATCCACGGAGAGCGGCGCGGGCGGTTCGTCGATCCCGGTGGCCCACCGGTCGTGTTCGACGTCACCGGACAGGGAGGTGTCCAGGTGGGAGTAGAGGAGCAGTTCGGGCCCCGAGCCGCCGGCGGTGGACGTCAGGTTCGCCCCCTCGTCCCCGACCGCCTGGATGTTCCAGGGCAGCTCGGGCCAGCGGCTCCGGGTCCACGCCGCCAGCCGGGTCGCGGTCGCGCGCTCCCGGCCCCGGGGGCTGGGGCCGGCGGCCATCACCCGGATCGCCTCGACGATCGGCCCGCTGGAGATCGCCGCGCCCGTGGCATGTCGCAGATGTCGCAGGGCATCGCTCTTCATGCTCACATGTTAACTCCATGCAAGACGCCATCTCGTATATTGACAATGCTTGCGGCTGAATCCTACTGTTCCCCCACGTTGCCGACGAGGGAGGACTGATGGTCTACGTCGTGACCGACGCGTGTGTGGACGTGCAGGACAGATCGTGTGTCGAGGAGTGCCCGGTCGACTGCATCTATGAGGGCGACCGGATGATGTACATCCATCCGGATGAGTGCGTCGACTGTGGCCGGTGCGAACCCGCCTGCCCGGTGATGTCGATCTTCCATCAGGAGGACCTCCCGGCGGAGGCGACCAGGTTCGCCGAGATCAACGCCGAGTTCTTCGCCGATCTGGGCTCTCCCGGCGGGGCCAGGAAGGTCGGCCGTACCGGCAGCGACCATCCCGCCGCGGTGCCTCCCGGCGGTGGGGCGTGACGGCGTACGACGTCGATCTGGTGATCGTCGGCGCGGGTCCCTCGGGGCTGTACGGCGCCTACTACGCGGGCTTTCGCGGCATGTCCGTCGCCGTGATCGACTCGCTGCCCGAGCCCGGCGGCCAGATCTCGGCGCTCTACCCGGAGAAGGACATCTTCGACATCGCGGGGTTCCCCGCGGTGAAGGGGCAGCGGCTGGTCGACGAGCTGATGACGCAGGCGGCTCAGGCCGATCCGCTCTTCCTGCTCGGGGAGAGCGCCTGCGAACTGCTGCACGACGAGGAGGGCGTGGAGGTCGTCACCGACGCGGGTACCCGGGTGCGCGCCAAGGCCATGCTCCTCACCGGGGGCATCGGCACCTTCACCCCTCGGGAGCTGCCCGTGGGCGAGGAGTACCTGGGCCGGGGGTTGCGCTACTTCGTCCGCAGGCTGGACGAGGTGGCCGGCCACGACGTCGTGGTGGTCGGCGGCGGAGACTCCGCGGTGGACTGGGCACTCGCCCTGGAACCGCTGGCGCGCTCGGTGACGCTCGTGCACCGCAGGCCCATCTTCCGCGCGCACGAGCGCAGCGTGGCGACGCTGCACGCGTCGTCGGTACGGGTGCTGACGCCGTACGAGGTCGCCGAGATCGGCGGCGACCCCCTTCTCGGTGAGGTCGTCGTCGAGAAGGTCAAGGAGGGCGACCGCGTCACGCTGCCGGCCCAGACCGTGGTGGCGGCGCTCGGTTTCATAGCCGACCTCGGGCCTGTCCAGAAGTGGGGCCTTGAGCTGCGTAAACGGCACGTCCTCGTCGACCGGTCGATGAGGACGAACCTGCCCAGGGTGTTCGCCGCCGGGGACATCAGCGACTATGACGGCAAGGTCCGGCTGATCTCCGTCGGGTTCGGCGAGGCCGCCGCGGCGGTCAACAACCTGGCGCCGCTGGTGAATCCCGCCCTCGGTACCACGCCCGGTCATTCTTCCGATGCGGCCTGAGTTCGACAGTCGGTAGAGTCCGGTCCAACGGATGGTCTGTGCGGAGGAGTCGGCATGGCGGATCAGGCGCACCCCGGCGACGTCGACGTGGCCGACGAGGTGCCCGCCATCCAGACGGTGCGGCGCGCCGCGCTGATCCTGAGTGGTTTCACCATCGAGCGTCCCTGGCTGAGCCTCAATGAGATCACCACGCGCCTGGGGGTCAGCAAGCCCACCGCCCACCGGTACGCCAGGGCGTTGCGGGCGGCCAACCTGCTCCGCTACGACCCGCGTAGCGCGTTGTACTCGCTCGGTCCCCAGCTGCTCGGGCTGGAGGCCGCCGCGCGGGCCGGGCTGCCCATCGCCGCGGCCGCCGCTCCCCACCTCGAACTGCTCATGCGCGAGATCAACCAGACGGTCGTGCTCAGCGTCTGGAACGGTGAGTGCCCGGTGGTGGTCAGCTGCGTGGACAACACCCTCGGTGACATCCGGCTGAGCGTCCGTACCGGCTCGCAGCTTGACGTCACCCGCTCGGCCCAGGGCCGGATCTTCTGCGCCTACCTGCCCGTGGGAGAGGTACCCGGGCTCGCGCGGCGGCTGCGGGCCTCCGCGGAGCTGCGTGAACTCCTCAAGGAGGTCCGGCGGACCGGGCTCGCGATCAACTCTCCGGTGGATCACGGGGTGCGCGTGCTCGCGGCGCCGATCTTCGAGGGTGACCAGGTGGTCGCCTCGATGGCGGTCCTCGGCACGGTGGCCTCCCTCGCGGGCGACCTGGAGACGCAGGCCGCCACCGTGCTGCTGGGGGTGGCGCGCGAGCTGTCGCGCGAGCTGGGCGGCACCACGCCCGTCTGAGTGCGGGCCAACGGGCTCGGCAGCGGAAGTCACGGCGCGGCGGCGTGTCCCGTCGGCGTGCGTTCTCGCTGATCAGACATTCTTTCCGGAAATCGCAGATGATCTCCCGCAGCGCTCAAGCACGCCTGCGATGTGACGCAATGCGAGATGTGATTCCGCATCTTGACACGTGCCAAGCGTTCCTCGTACGTTCATGAAGCCCGGTTGACCTGGCACGGCGGTGGGGAACCCCGCCACTGGGGCGGCCGCCCGCCGATGCCCCAAGAAAAACCACCCCCCTGAGCCCTCGCCGTCTCCCCCGGACCGGCGGCGAGAGGAGTAGGAGCAAGCATGGGTACGCGACGCGCAGGGGCCGTCATGGCTTTCGCGACAGTCCTCCTCGCCACCGCCTGCGGCGGCTCGCTCTCCGGGGAGGAGGCATGAACCTGATCGCCACGCCGCAGGGCCTGGCGCGCCTTGACGGTGACGGCGCCGTCCTGCTGGACCTGCCCTTCGCCGATGTGGCGGAGCTGCTCGCGGCGGGTGAGGGCTTCGCCCCCGCGCACGCCGCGCGGGAGCGGGGCCGGATCGAGCCGGAGGAGCTCCTGGCCCCGCTGGGCGGCACCGGGGCCATCTGGGGTGTGGGGCTGAACTACCTGTCGAAGGCACGGCTGACCGGGCGGGCCGTCCCCTCGGAACCCATCCTCTTCCTCCGGTCGCCCTCGGCGGTGTCCGCGCCGGGAGCGGAGGTGACGCTGCCGCAGGACCGTTCCAGCCAGGTGGACTACGAGGGCGAGGTCGCCTTCGTGATCGGGCGGCCGATGCACCGCACCCCGCCCGGTGAGGTGTGGAGGCACATCGCCGGCATCACGGCGGCCAACGACATGACCGCGCGTGACGTCATGGTCGCCACCGCGACCCCCACCCTGGCCAAGAGCTTCCCCGGCTTCGGCGCGCTCGGTGCCTCGGTGCTCGAACTCTCGGCGGTCGACGACCCGGAGAAGATCACTGTCAGGACCAGCGTGAACGGAACGGTCCGGCAGGACTCCAGCACGGCGGAACTGATCTTCGCCGTGCCCGAGCTGATCTCCAGGATCTCCCACTTCGCCGCGCTGCGACCCGGCGACGTCGTGCTGACCGGTACCCCGGCGGGCACGGGCCAGGACCGCGGGGTCTTCCTGCGTCCCGGTGACGAGGTGGAGGTGTCCGTCGCCGGCGTGCTGCCGCTGCGCACCCGGTACCGCTGAGTTCCCCCTTCCCAGAGCCTTCGCAGTCCCCTGAGATGAGAGATATGAGATGACCGAGATTTCGTACGACCTTGTTCTGTCCGGCGGCACCGTCTTCGACCCCGTGGCGGGCACTCACGCGGTCACCGACGTGGCCGTGACCGACGGCCGCGTCGCGCGCATCGCGCCCTCGCTCGCCGCGCAGGCCGGGGAGGTCGTCGACTGCGCGGGCAAGTGGGTCATGCCGGGCCTGGTCGAGGGGCACACCCATGTCTTCGAGAACGTCTCGAAGGTGGGGGCGCCGCCGGACGAGGCCCATCTGCGCCGGGGAGTGGTCGCCGCCGCCGACGCCGGTACGGTCGGCGCCTCGACCTTCGCCGCCTTCCGCGAATTCGTGGTCCGGCCCGCCGAGATGCGCCTGGTCAACTTCCTCAACGTCTCGGTGCTCGGGCTGATCGACTTCCGTTTCGGCGAGCTGCTCAACCCGGACACGCTGGTCGCCGAGGACGCGCTGGCCGTGGCGCGGGACAACCCGGACGTGGTCCGCGGCTTCAAGATCCGTCTCTCCGAGGACGTGGTCGGCTCGGCCTGGCGCTCGCTGCTCAAGAGCTCCCTCGCGTTGGCCGCGGACGCGGGTCTGCCCCTCATGGTCCACATCGGGGAGACCGAGGAGCCGCTGCCCGAGGTCCTGGGGATGCTCCGCCCGGGGGACATCGTCGCGCACTGCTACACCGGCAAGCCGCACGGCATCCTCGACGACGACAAGGTCATTCCCGCGGTGCTCGACGCGCGGGCTCGTGGGGTCCTCTTCGACAGCGCCCACGGCAAGAGCAATCTCAGCTTCGAGGTCGCCAGGAAGGCGATCGCCGAGGGCTTCCTGCCCGACCTGCTCACCTCCGACACCAGCGCCAGGAACTGGCGCGGGCCGGTCTTCGACCTGATCACCAGCGCCGCCAAGCTGCGGGCGCTCGGCATGACCATGGACGAGATCGTGCCGCGGATGACCATCGCCCCCGCCCGGCGGCTCGGCCTGGACACCGAGGGGTACGGCACCCTCGTCGAGGGCGGTCCCGCCCACGTCACGGTGCTGGAGGACACCGAGGAGACGACCCTGCCCGACGCGTCGGGCAACTCGATCGTGGCACCCAGGCTGGAGCCGGCCCTCGTCCTGCACGGCGGGCAGCGGGTGGAGACGACGCCCTGGCGCGGCCTGGGCACCGGCCGGTGACGCCGGTCGTCGAGGCGAGACGGAGGCTGCGGACCGCGCTGGCCGGTGGAGGCCGGGTCGTCGGCACGTTCGTCAAGCTGCCCACCGTCGACTCCGTGGATCTCGCCCGGCAGGCCGGGTTCGACTTCGTCGTCGTCGACCTGGAGCACTCCTCGCTGTCGGCGGAGACGGTGATCTCCCTGGTGCGGCATGCCGCCGCGACGGGCATCCCGGCCCTGGTCCGGGTGCCCGTCGTGGATCCGCCGCTGATCAACAGGGTGCTGGAGGCGGGCGCGGCGGGAGTGCAGCTCTCGACGCTGCCCGCCGCCGCCGAGAGCGCCGCCCTGGTCGCCGCGGCCCGCTACGCCCCGCACGGGCGGCGGAGCATCAGCCTCTCCCACCCGACCGCCGGCTTCGGCGCCGTGGACCTGGCGGCGTATCTGGCGGCGGAGGCGGCGGAGCCGCCGCTGCTCGTCGGGCAGATCGAGACCGCCACCACCTGTGACCCGCTGCCGGAGCTGCTGGACGGCCTGGACGTGGCCTTCGTCGGCACCACCGACCTGGCCGTCAGCCTGGGCCTCCCCGGTGCGGAGGTGCTGCTCGCGCGGGTGGGGGAGATCATCGACGCGGCCCGTTCCGCCGGGGTGGCATCGGGCGGCTGGCTCGCCCGTGCGGACGCCGAGCTGGCCGCCGGGAGCGGCCTCGGCGCCGCGCGTTACCTCATCGTCGGCTCGGACCTGCAACTCCTCGGTTCGGCCCTGCGCGAGGTGATGGACAAGTGGGATCAATGAAAGGAATGCCCGTGTTCAACCAGCGGCTGTACGCCACCGCCGTCAACTGGGACGACATCCCCGCGACCGAGATCCGGCCGGGTGTCCGGCGCAAGGTGTACTCCACTGACGAGACCATGCTCGCCTGGCACGAACTGGCCGTCGGCATGACGCTCAACCCGCACAAGCACGACGACTTCGATCAGCTCGTACTGATCCTGCAGGGCAGGTGCAACTACTACGTCGACGGCGTGCCGCACGAGATGTCCGCGGGTTCGATGATGCTGGTCCCCCGGGGGGCCGAGCACTACGTCGAGCCCACCGAGGGGCCGTGCGTCAACGTCGACGTGTTCAGTCCCCCGCGGGCGGACTTCGGCGACTCCGTCTGGCTGCCCGGGAGCTAGCATCCCGGGCGGCCCGGTGGTCACAGCCCGAAGTCGGCCTTCCTGATCAGGCAGTGCACCCCCTTGACCTGGTCGACGACCTGGCTGACCTCGAAGTCGGCCGCCGCGCTGAGGTAGGCGAGCGCCCTTGAGCGTTCCATGCCCTGGGTGAGTTCGAGGAACGTCACGGCTGCCCGTACGGCACGCCGCATGGCCTCGTTGAGGTCTGTGTGCAGGCCGACGGGGAGCCAGTGGGTCGAGGTCTCGGCGAACGGCTCACCGAGCGTGCCAAGGAGCGTGCCGGCCTCCTTGGCGGGGATCACCGACAGGCGCAGTGTGGCACGCAGCGGTGCCTCAAGCGCGGTCAGGGCGACCTCGCCGTCGCCCTGGGCGTAGTGCGGGTCGCCCGCGTAGAACCCGGCACCCGGGACCTGTACCGGCAGGTAGAGGCTGGATCCGACCCGCAGCTCGTTGATGTCGAGGTTCCCGCCGAAGGAGCCGGGCGGCACCGAGTGGACCTGGTCGCCGGTGTCGACCGCCACCCCCATCAGGCCCAGGAACGGCGCGAGCGGGAAGCGCGCCGCCCGCCCCTCGCCGAACGGGATGACGCCGTGCAGGCGCCCGGCCTCCTCGACCACCTCGGTGAAGACGCAGACGCTGTTGTACTCCCGCGCGCCGTCCGCGAGCGGGCCGGTGTCGGCGGCGGTCTCGGGGAACTCCCCGGGGAGCGCGCCGTAGCCGTGCCTGCTGCTGATGAACCCGTACGGCGCCCGGATCAGCAGGCTGAGCACGTCCACCTTGAGCACGTCGCCGGGTTGGGCCCCGGCGACGGAGATCGGCCCCGTCACCACGTGCGGGCCGTCGTTGTCGTAGTCGTGGGCGACGTCGGAGGCGGCCAGGTCGCGTGCGTCGGTGAGCACCTGGTCGGCGCCGACGCCGAACCCGGCGAGGTAGGAGACCGGGTCACGACCCTGGTCCTCCAGGATTCCCTCGTGACTGAGAGTATCGATGGTGACGGTGTCGCCGGACTCGACGCGGAGTACGTGCTGGTGGTCGCGATTGGGCAACAGGCCCCAGAGGCTGGTGTCCGGGCTGGTGGGGAGGTAGTGGGAACCATCGATGCGGCCGGTCTTCGGCTGGAGCATTGTCCCTCCACGGGGGATACGTCGCTGTCACCGGCTGAGAAAACTCGACAAGTGTTGCGTCGCCGTTAACGGGGAGTAACCGAAGATTTCGGTGCGAAGACTGGCACTTGACACCGGGATGGCGTGGTAGCAGCATCACATAGCGAGATGGCATCTCGAATTCTCGTTCAAAGTCCGTAGGAAGGCCAGGCGCCGCGATGACGCAGCTGACACAGGGATATCCGATCTCCTCCCTCGTGAAGGAGGATGGGGAGGCGTTGTCGTTCAAGGTGCACAGGTCCGCCTACCGGTCAGAAGAGGTCTTCCAGGCGGAGATCTCCCGGATCTGGGGGCACACCTGGCTCTACCTCGGCCACGAGACGGAGATCCCCAAGCCGGGTGACTTCAAGACGAGGACTCTCGGCGGGCGTCCGCTGATCTTCTGCCGCGACTCCTCCGGCGAGGTCCAGGTCTTCCTCAACGCCTGCACCCACCGGGGCACCGTGCTCTGCCGGCACAGCGAGGGCAACACGAAGTTCTTCCAGTGCTTCTACCACGCATGGGTGTTCAGCAACTCGGGTGATCTCTCGGCGCTGCCCGGCGACGACGCGTACGCCGACGTGCCGGAGTTCCGCGAGGCGATGAAGCTGCGCTCGGTGCCCAGGATCCAGAGCCACGAGGGCTTCGTGTTCATCGCCTTCGACCCGGACGTGCCCGACCTGATGACCCACCTCGGCAAGGCCGCCCACTACATGTCGCTGACCGCGAAGATCGGTCCCGCGGGCATGGAGACCGTGCCCGGGGTGCAGCTGTACTCGGTCAAGGGCAACTGGAAGCTCGCGGTCGAGAACGCGATGGACGGCTACCACTTCGCGCCCACCCACAACACCTTCGTGGGCTACCTGCGCGAGACCGGCTTCGCCGTCACCGACGACGACCAGTACGCCTACGACCTCGGCGGCGGTCACGGACTGCTCATCCTGACCGGCCACAACGGGCGGATCGGCATGGTCTGGGAGCCGAGGTTCGGCGAGGCGGAGAAGGAGCGGACGGTCGCCAAGCGCCAGGAGATGGAGGACCGGCTCGGCCCCGAGCTGGCCAGGGAGGTCGCCGACGCCAGTCGTATCCTCTTCGTCTTCCCCAACCTGCTCCTGTTCGACCTGGAGGCGCTGACCATCCGCCAGGTCGATCCGGTCTCCGCCGGCCAGACCAGCGTGCGGGCCTGGCAGTTCGTCGAGGTGGACGAGCCCGCCGAGGTGCGGGCGCTGCGGATCAAGACGATGGTCAGCTTCGTCGGTCCCGGCGGCCTCGCGACGCCGGACGACATCGAGGCGTACGAGGCGGTGCAGCGCGGGATCGAGGCGACCGCGAACACGGCGGACCCCGCCTTCGACTGGAGTGACATGTCGCGCGGCATGGCCAACGAGAAAAAGGGCAACCAGGGCCGTTCCATCGACGAGGGCGCGATGCGCAGCTTCTGGCGTCACTGGGCCACCGTCGCGGGCCAGGACGTCGTGGGCCAGGACGTCGTGGGCCAGGACTGAGCGGGCCGGGACCGAGTCGATGGACGGTAAGAAGAGTAAGGAGAGCGCCGTGGGCGGCAGGACCATCACCCGGCACGAGGTGGAGGACTTCCTCTATCGCGAGGCGTCGCTGCTCGACGAGTGGCGCCTCGACGAGTGGTTCACCCTCTTCGAGGAGGGTGGGCGCATGGAGGTCGCCACCACCGACTGGAAGGGCTGGGACAGCTCCTCGGCCGGCTCCTTCATGTGCGACGACTACGATCTCATCAAGGCCAGGGTGAAGCGGCTCAAGAGCCGCAAGGCGCACGCGGAGAACCCGCACTCCAGGACCCATCGGATGATCTCCAATGTGATCATCCTGGAACAGGGCGACAAGACGGTCTGGGTGAGTGCCAACTTCATCATTCACCGCTACCGCGACGGCGGGACCTACAGCTACGTGGGCCGCTACGAGCATGTCCTGCTGATCGAGGACGAGGGACTCCGCTTCAGGTTCCGCAGGTCGATTCCCACCATGGAGGCCATGGACGCGGGCGCACGGCTGAGCTTCATCCTCTGATGATCAAGCACATGCTGGTCTTCCGCTTCAGGGAGGACGTGCCGGCCGAGACGGTGGCGGCGGTCCTGGCGGAGCTGGAGACGTTCCCGAGCAGGTATCCGGCCATGCGCGACTGGGCCTGCGGGCCCAACGTCAGCACCCGCGACACGAGCATGACGCACGGCTTCGTCGTCGGGTTCGACTCCGAGCAGGAACTGCTGGACTACCTGCACAGCTCCTCGCACGAGGAGTTCGTGCGGCTGCGCTGGCGGCCGGTGATCGAGCGGCAGGCCATCGTCAGCCTGCACTGCTGACCCCGCCGCGACGCCCGCGCCGACCGGCGCCACCCGACGAGCACGCCACGAAGAACCAAGAAGGAATGAGGAAGGCACCATGACAGCTGACGCCCGTCCCCGGGCACCGTACGGGATGGAGTACGCCCGGATCGCGGTGCCGGACATGGCAGAGACCATTGAGTTCCTCCAGTATCACGTGGGTCTCCAGCTCGAACAGCACGACGACGAGTACGCCTACCTGCGCGCCGACATCGAGCACCACTGTGTGGAACTGCTCCACGAGCCCGGCAGGGAGACGTCGCACACGGTCGCGATCGGCTTCAGCGTGGAGTCCGACGAGGTCCTCGACGACCTGAGGGAGAGGGTGCTCGCGGCGGGGCTGGAGGTGCTGCCCCTGCAGGACAGGATGAAGGGCCTGTGCCAGCGCGGCTTCGGCGTGAGCGACCCGAACGGGCTGATCGTGGAGCTGTTCACCGAGTTCCAGGAGTACGCCGAGGCGCCCGTCATCGAGCTGCGCCCGCTCGACCTCGTGCACCCCTTCATCGCCACCGACAAGTACGACGAGTCCCTGGCCTTCTATACCGGGGTGCTCGGCTTCATGGCCTCCGACTATGTCGGGGACGGCACCGTGTTCCTGCGGGCCGAGGACCGTTACCACCACAGCCTGGCCCTGCAGCGCAACAACGAGTACTACGTTGCCCACCTGTGCTTCATGATGAAGAGCCTCGACCACGTCATGCGCGGCAGGGCACGCGCCCTGTACAAGGGGGTGCCGATCGCCTCCGACATGGTCAACCACTCCGCGTCGACCTCGATCGCCTTCTACATGTTCGAACCCAAGCACGGGCCCAGGTACGAGCTGTGCGACGGCCACCGGGTCTTCACCCCCGAGGAGCACGAGACGCACCGGCCGCGCAGGATGGCCGTCGACCCGCGCAACATCGACGTCTGGCGCGCCGCCGCCGACGACTGGGGCCGTTTCTGAGCGGTGTCCCCGAACGGAGAAGGCGTAAGAACTAGTAATGCGGGCATAAAACGTATCAGGTTTCT